>CAMPGL010000001.1 GCA_946885435.1 uncultured Brevundimonas sp.
GGGCGGGCGAAGGCGTCGGCGTCGGGGGATCCGGCGTGTCGGCCTCGCTGGGCAGGGGCTCGGGCGTCACCTCCTCGAGCGGCGGCTCGGGCGAGATTTCAGCCGCGGGTGCGGCCTGCTGCACGACATCCGAGATGATGGTCACCGGCACGGCGCCCAGCTGGATCTCGACCGGCTGCTTGGGCCAGGCGATCAGGGCGAGCGCCAGCAGGCCCAGATGCAGCAGGGCCGAAAGGACAAGGGCCGGCGTCAGACGCGGCACGTCAGGGCGCCTCCGCGTCCGGGGTGTCGGCGGCCGGCTGGGCGGGCGCGGGGCCGGCGCTGTCGGTCACCAGGTTCAGGCGGGTGAAGCCGACCGAGGACAGGCGCGCCATGACCTGGGCCACGGCCTCGTAGGGCGCGCGGCCGTCGGCGCGCACGAAGATCGGCCGCTCGAAGTTGTTGTTCGCCATGGCCGAGATGCGCGGGCCCAGCTGGTCGAGCGAGGCGGCGTCCTCCTGGACGAAGATGGAGCCGTCGCGCTGGATGGAGACGCTGATCGGCTCCTCGGCCTGATCGACCGAGCCTGCGTCCGTCTTGGGCAGCTCCAGCGGCACCGCCACCGTCAGAAGCGGCGCGGCGACCATGAAGATGATCAGGAGCACCAGCATCACGTCGACCAGCGGCGTGACGTTGATCTCCGACAGGGGCCGCTTGCGGGCGCGCCTGCGGCCGCGAACGTGACCGCCCGATCCTCCGGCGGACAGGGCCATCAGATCCCTCCGGGGCGGTCGTAGCCGTGGCTGACAGGCGCGGCGGGGGCGGCGCGGTCGGCCAGCCGCTTGGCCACGGCGGCCTGCAACTCGTCGGCGAACCGTTCGAGCCGGCCGGTGAACTTGCCGGAGTCGATCGAGAACTTGTTGTAGGCGATGTAGGCCGGGATGGCGGCCGCGAGGCCGATGCCGGTGGCGAACAGGGCCTCGGCGATGGCCGGGGCGACGGTGGTCAGGTTGGTGTTCCCCTGGGCCGCGATCTCGCCGAAGGCGTGCATGATCCCGTAGACGGTGCCGAACAGGCCGATGAAGGGCGACGAGGTCGCCACCACCGACAGCACGCCCAGCCCGTCCTCGGTCCTGGCGCTCTCACGCGCGATGATGGAATCCAGCGTCCTGTCGATGCGGGCGATGAGAAGGCCGGCCTGACCTTCGGTGAGCGGCCCGGCGGCCCGCGCCTCGCGCCAGTCGCGCATCGCGGCGACGAGCATGCGCGGCAGGGGCTGGCTGGGATTGGGACCCGCCTGGTTGGCCAGATCCTCCAGCGACCGGCCGCTGGCGAGCGCATCCTCGAAGGCGTTGGCCTGCCGGTTTAGGGCGGCGAAGCGCATCCCCCGGTCGAAGATCACCGCCCATGACCACAGCGACGCCAGGGCCAGGCCCAGGATCACGCCCTTGATCACCCAGTCGGCGTTCATGAACAGGTTGACGACGTTCAGGGCGTCGGCGGCGCTCTCGGGCGGCATTCAGGTCTCCTGGCGGCGGCGAATCTCGCCCGTTCGCTTGCAAGATCGGGGCCCCCGAGACAAGCCACGGGAAGTGACGGATTGATGGCATGACGGAAACGTCATCCCGGAAACGGCGAAGCCGTTATCCGGGACCTAAACGCCGCCGGCGCCGAGTTTAGGTCCCGGCTCTCCGCGCTGCGCGCTACGGCCGGGATGACGGCCTACGCCAGCCAGGGCCCCAGAGCCTCGGCCATGGCCCGCGGCGGGCGGCGGGGGCGGCCGTTCAGGTCGATGCAGGCGGCCTCAACGTCGGCCTCGCACAGGGTCTGCTCGCCGCGCATGATCGACTGGCGGATGATCAGGCGCGGCCCCTTCACGGCCTCATAGGCCGTGCGCACCACCAGCGCGTCGTCGATCCGCGCGGGCTTGAGGAAGCGGATGTCCATGCGCGTGACCACGAAGGCCAGCGGATCGTCGCGGTCGAGCAGCTCGGCGTGGCCGCTGGAGACCAGCCTCAGGAAATCCGACCGCCCCCGCTCGAAGAAGCGCAGGTAGTTGGCGTGATAGACCAGGCCGGTGAAGTCCGTGTCCTCGTAATAGACGCGCACGGGCAGCAGGTGCGTGCGGCCTTCGAACTCCCCCGACGTCGGCTGGCTCAAGGGGTCAGACGCCCTTCGACGGCCGCGCGGCCACGCCCGAGCCGCCCATGGCGGCGAAGGTGTCGCACTGGTTGGGATCGCCGGTCTGGTAGCCGCGGCGCAGCCACTCGACCCGCTGGGCCGAGGTGCCGTGGGTGAAGGTCTCGGGCGACGCCCGGCCGCCGGTCAGGTTGTCGTCGCCGATCTGGGAGGCGGCGTTCAGGCCCTCCTCGATGTCGCCCTCTTCCAGCGCCACCTCGCCGCCGGAAACCCGGCTGGCGTTGGCCGCCCAGACGCCCGCGTAGCAATCGGCCTGGAGCTCGAGCGCCACCGACCAGCGGTTCGCCTCGCCCTCGCTGCCGGCCTGGGCCTGCATCTGGCGCACCCGGTCCGAGGCGCCGGTGAGGGTCTGAACGTGGTGGCCGACCTCGTGGGCGATGACATAGGCCTGGGCGAAGTCGCCGCCGGCGCCGAGCTGCTCCTGCATGGTCCGCCAGAAGCTGAGGTCCAGATACACTTGCCGGTCGAGCGGGCAGTAGAAGGGCCCCATCTGCGCCTGGCCGTAGCCGCAGCCGGTGCCCGTGCCGCCCTCGTAGAGGACCACGCGCGGCGGCTCGTAGCCGGAGATCAGGCTGGACCAGACGTCGGTGGTGTTGGTGGCGATGACGTCGACGAAGCCGCCGGCTTCGTCCCCGGGCGACCCGATCTCGCCCTGACCCGCGCCTTGACCGAGTTGCTGGAGGAGCTGGGTGGTCGTCTGCGGATTAATGTCGAGGAACAAGTACCCGAGGAGCGCCAGCACCCCGACTCCGAGGCCGCCGCCGATGACGCCTCCGCCCATGCCGCGGCGGTCATCGATCCCGCCGCCGCGCCGTCCGCCCTGCCACCGCATCTTAGCCTCGCAAGCTTCCTGTCCAGCTTAGCCGAACGCGCGAAGGCGGCAATCCGATGCGCGGGGTCGTCAGGGTTCGCGGCGGGCCTGGTTCAGCCAGGCGTCCATGGCCTGCAGACGCTGGTCCGCGGTGATGGCGCGCTCACGCGCTTCGCTGGCCGAATAGGCCTCCTGGTCCGCCAAGCCGGTCAGGGGTTCGAGGTCGGCGGCCGGCCCCGGCGGTGGAGCGATCACCGGCCCGCGCCGCGCCTCCAGGCCATAGAGGATCGCCTCGGTCCTTCGCTGGTCGGCGCGGGCCTCTGCGGTCCGCTGATCCATGCCCGCCCGCCAGCGGTCGCGCTCCAGCCGGTCGCGCTGGGCCGCCGCGGCGAAGTCCGGCTGCGGCCGCCAGGTCTGCGCCTGGGCGGCGCCGGCGGCCGCGAGAACGGCCAGGGAGAGCAAGAGCGGCTTCATCGCTCGAAGATGGGCCCGCAAGGCCCCGGAGCCAAGCGTGGCTATGAGCGCGCGAGGGGCCACAGGAACGAGGGGCCGTGGGTCATGCTGTGACCGACCGCGATCTGGATGCGCTCGTCGCCATCATGCATCTGGATTCCACGGAAGGGCGGATCGAAGCGCACCGCCTGTACGGTCACCTCGCGCTTCGCCTTGCCCTTGCCCGTGCTCAGCAGCGCGGCGATCTCCGCGCCGAAGGCCGCGGCCTCCTCGTCGCCGATCGGCGTCAGGATGGTCGCCGGCTTCGTCTTGTCCAGGGTCAGCAGCTCCGAACGCCATGCCGCGGCGGCGGGGTCCGTCAGGGTTCGGGCGGCCGGCCGGTCTGAAGGTGTCTCGGTCATCCGCCGCTTGTGGGGCGCCTCAACACCCGTTGGCAATGTCCGGTTCCGCGCTCCCGATCATGTGATCGGTTGTGATTCGCTTAATCGGCGAGAGACGCGTATCTTGACCGTATCGCTGGGACATTCTTGGGGCGCCCAGTGACTGAGAGACAGCCTGACCGGCTCACGCTCCCGCCTTAGTGGCCTAAGGAGCTTGCCATGACTTACATCTGCTACATCCGAAGTCAGGGCTCGGACGTCGACCATATGGAGGTCCTTCCGCAGGAGGATCTGTCCAAGGCCCGTGCCTTCGCCGCCGCCATGCTGGCCGACAGGCCCAGCGCCACGAGCGCCGACATCTATTCCGGCGACAACCTCGTGGAGCGGATCGAGCGCGCCGCCGCCTAGGCGCGCCGCCCGCCGCATGAGCCGGCGGACAACCCGAGAATCAAACCGCGAGTCCGCCCCAGGCAGGGCTCGCGCGTGGCGCGCGAGGCCCTGATCGCGGCGACGGATGTCATGTTGACCTTACATCCGGCCTATGTCATGTTGACCTGACAGTTCGTCAGGAGGAGCTGACATGACCCCCGCCGCCAAGGCCTATTCGATCCGAACCACCGTCTTCATGCTCGGCTATGTCGCCGCGCTCCTGCTCGCGCTTGGCGGGGCGCTGGACGCGATCGGGGGGATCAGCGGCTGGCTGCTGGCCGCAGCGGTGTCCGCGCCGGTGGCCGGCCAGATCTGGGCGACGCTCGCCTTCATCCGCGACAGCGACGAGTTCGTGGCGGGAGTAACCGCCAAGCGCTTCATCATCGCGGCGGGCCTGACCTTCGCGCTCGCGGTCTTCTGGGGCTTCGGAGAGCGGCTGGCCGGTGCCCCTCACCTGGAGGGCTGGTGGGCCTATGTCGTCTTCTGGGGGTTGATGGGCGTCATGCCGTTGTTCGTGCGGAGCTCGGCCCGATGAAGAACCGGCTTCGCGTCCTGCGCGCCGAGCGCGGCTGGACCCAGGAGGATCTGGGCCGCGCTGTGGGGGTCTCGCGCCAGGCCATCATCGCGCTCGAGAGCGACAAGCACGACCCCTCGCTCGACCTCGCCTTCCGCCTCGCCTCCACCTTCGGCGTGAAGGTCGAGGACCTGTTCGAGAACCCGCACGGCTGAGGCCGCGCACCCCATCGGAGACACGACCATGATCCACATCGCTCGCCGTCTGGCGGGAGCGCATCTGCGCGCCCTGTTCATCGCCGCCCTCGTCGGCCTCATCGCCGGCGTCGGCCTGCTCATAGCGACCCAGGCCCGGGCCCAGCCTGCCGCCGGCTTCGCGTCGGACCGGCTGTCGGTCGAGGTGGTGGGGCAAGGCCCCGACGTCATCCTCATCCCCGGTTTCGCTTCCTCGCGCGAGGTCTGGCGGCCGCTGGCCCAGCGGCTGTCGGCCACCCATCGCGTTCATCTGGTCCAGCTGGCGGGCTTCGCCGGAGAACCCTGGCGCCACGGCGACGGCCCGTTCCTGCAGCCGGCGCTGGACGAGCTCGCCCGCTACGCCGCGACGCTGGATCGGCCCGCCGTCATCGGCCATTCCATGGGCGGGCTGTCGGGCCTGATGCTGGCCCAGCAGCATCCGGAACTGGTCTCTCGCGTGATGAGCGTCGACAGCCTGCCGTTCTTCTCGGTGCTCTACGGTCCGCAGGTGACGGTCGAGACGGCCCGGCCCTACGCCGAACAGACCGCGCGCGGCATGCTGGCCCTGGACGAGGCCGCCTTCCGGGCCGGGCAGCAGCAGGTCGCCATCGGCATGGCCCGCGATGCGGCGACGCGCGCCGCCATGGTCGACTGGTCCGTCGCCTCGGATCGCCAGGCCCTGGCCGCGGCGATCCGCGACGTGATGCTCGCCGATGTCCGGCCCCAGTTGGCGGCCATGACCGCGCCGGTATGGGCGGTCTATGCGTCGGACGCCGACGGCGGCGCGCCCGCCGCCATGGCCGACGCCATGTGGGCGCGCGAATACGCCGGCCTGCCGGGCGTGCGGCTGGAGCGGGTCGACGGCAGCCGCCACTTCATCATGGCCGATCAGCCGGAGCGGCTGAACGAACTGGTTGACGCCTTCCTGGCGGAGGGCCGCTGACTGGCGGAACGAAGGCGGCGCCCGTACGCTGACGCCCCATGAGCGTCGCCTTCACCCGCGAAGAGGATCTCGAGGCCACGGCGGCGGACCTGCCCGACCGGCCGGTCTCGCCGCATCCGAACCTGGTCACCCGCGAAGGCCTTGAGGCCATCGAGCGCGAGCTGGCCGAGGCCAAGGCGGCCTATACGGCGGCCCAGGCGGCGGGGAGCATCGAGAAGGACCGCACCGCCATGGCGCGGGCCACGCGCGATCTGCGCTACTGGTCGGCCCGGCGTGCCTCAGCGCAGCTGACTGAGGTCGAGCCCGACGGCCGGGTCCGCTTTGGCGGATCGGTGACGATCGAGCGAGAGGACGGCCGGGTCCAGACCTGGCGCATCGTGGGCGAGGACGAGGCCGACCCGGCGCAGGGCTCGGTCAGCCACGTGTCGCCTCTCGCCCGGGCGCTTCTGGGCAAACAGGCCGGCGACGAGGTCGTCATCGCCGGCCAGAGCGCCGAGGTTACGGCGGTCGACTAGGCCGCCAGCTCGACCGCCATGGCCACGGCCTCGCCGCCGCCGATGCAGAGCGAGGCGACGCCCTTGGACTTGCCGTGCTGCTGCAGCGCCGAGAGCAGGGTGGCCATGACCCGGGCGCCCGAGGCGCCGATGGGGTGGCCGAGCGCGCAGGCGCCGCCGTTCACGTTCAGCTTCTCGTGCGGGATGCCCATCTCCTGCATGGCGACCATCGGCACCACGGCGAAGGCCTCGTTGACCTCCCACAGGTCGACGTCCTCGACCGACCAGCCGGCCTTCTGAAGGGCCTTCTGCATGGCCGGGACCGGCGCGGTGGTGAACTCGGCCGGGTCGTGGGCGTGGGCGGCGTGGCTGACGACGCGGGCGACGATGTTCAGGCCCATGGCTTTGGCGGTGCTCTCGCGGGTCATGACCAGGGCGGCGGCGCCGTCCGAGATGGACGAGGCGTTGGCGGCGGTGATCGTCCCGTCCTTGGCGAAGGCGGGCTTCAGCGTCGGGATCTTCTCAGGCCGCGCCTTGCCGGGCTGTTCGTCGGTGGAGATGGTCTCGGTCCCGGCGCGGGTGGTCACGGCCACCGGCACGATCTCGGCCTCGAAGGCGCCTGAGGTGATGGCGGCGTTGGCGCGCTTCAGGCTCTCGATGGCGTAGGCGTCCTGGGCCTCGCGGGTGAACTGGTACTTGCGGGCCGTGTCCTCGGCGAAGGCGCCCATCAGCTTGCCGGGGGTGTAGGCGTCCTCGAGGCCGTCCAGGTACATGGAGTCCGAGATGACGTCGTGGCCGATGCGGGCGCCGCTACGGTGCTTGGCCATGACGTAGGGGGCGCCGGTCATGGATTCCATGCCGCCGGCGACGATGACCTCGGCGGTGCCGGCCAGGAGGGCGTCGTGCGCCATGACGGCGGCCTGCAGGCCCGAGCCGCACATCTTGTTCACGGTGGTCGCTTCGACGTGCTGCGGCAGGCCCGCGCCCATGCCGGCCTGCCGGGCCGGGGCCTGGCCGAGGCCGGCGGGCAGGACGCAGCCCATGAAGATCTGCTCGACCTTCTCCGGATCGACCTTGGCGCGTTCGATCGCGGCCTTGACGGCGGTGGCGCCCAGTTCGGTCGCCTTCACGTTGGACAGCGCGCCCTGGAAGCCGCCCATGGGCGTGCGGGCGAAGGAGCAGATGACGACGGGATCGGAAGGCTGGGTCATGGTCGAATGTCCTTGGGGAGGAACGAAGTCAGGCGATGTTGCGGTGCGTCATAGCAGCTTGCGGCGCTGGCGACCAAGAGCGAGCGGCGTGCCGTCCGCGCCCCAGCAGGTGACGTCGTCGACGGTCCAGCCCGCGCCGATCTCGTGCATCCGGTATTCGAAGAAGGCCCAGCCATCGGGCGCGGTCTGCGGCGTCGGATCGGTCAGGATATCGTAGCGCAGGTCGACCGAGGTCATCATCGGCGGGCGCTTGAAGGCGGTCCAGGCGGGCGGATAGAGCGCGTCCAGCAGGTAGCAGAGCCGCGCCTCGTCCAGAGGCTTGCCGTCCCGGGTGCGCATCCATAGGCGCTCGACGGCGTCCTTGCCTTCATTGCCGCCCAGGATGTTGGGGCCGGTCTCGAAGCGGTAGTCGACGTACTGGGTGAACCAGGGCGCCATGGGGCCACGGATCTGTTTCGAGGGATCGAGGCTGTCGAAGGCGGGGGGCGTCGCCGTGAGAGGACGCAGCTGCACCGTCTCGGCGTCTCCGCCGTAGGTGGCCATCGCGTGCAGCGTATGGCGTTCGCCCTGACCCGCCTCCACCGCCGCGTAGGCCACCGTGCGGCCGCCACGGACCAGCCGGGGCCTTAACTCGACCTGCCGGCCGAAGCGGGCGGCGGCCAGGTACTGCACGGTCAGGGTGCGCAGGGGGGCGGTCAGGCCCAGGCCCTCACGCATCGCGCCGGCCGCCAGGGCGGCAAGCAGTCCGCCGAACGGAAAACCCTTCTCCGGCGGTTGGCTCTGCGGCCCATTGGAGAAGTCGCCGGTCAGGTCGGCGGACAGGCCGTGCTCGCCCGGCGTCAGGCGAAGGGCGTCTTCCAGGCTTTGAGGCATCGGCAGCTTCGAAAGAGAGGGCGGAAAGGTAACGCCTTTCCGCCCGAGTTCGCAGGTTGGCGCAAGATGTCCGACCGGGGTAGGCCGAAGATCGTTGCGAAAAGAAACCTAGTCGGCTGCGTTCCGAATCGCAACCCACTTGTCAAAACGCTGACGCGAGGTCACTTTCAGTCTTTGCGGCGGCGTAACCTCGTCGAATAACCGCTGCACACTTTTTCGGGTCACGCCGCATGGGACGCACCGCCGACTATTCACGCCAGAGCTGCTCCATCGCGGCCACCCTCGAGGTGATCGGCGACCCCTGGACTCTGCTCGTCATCCGCGACGCCTTCCAAGGCGTCAGCCGTTTCGAACAGTGGCAGGAGCGGCTGGGCGTCGCCCGCAACGTTCTCGCCGCCCGCCTCAAAACCCTGGTCGCCCACGGCGTACTGGAACCGCGCCTCTATTCCCAGCGCCCGCCGAGGAACGAGTACGTTCTGACCCAGAAGGGCAAGGACCTATCCGACGTGCTGCTGACCCTGCACGGCTGGGGGTCCAAGCACCTCTACGGCGACATGGACGCCGGCGTGGTCTTCACCCACAAGAGCTGCGGCGCCGAGCTGACGCCCCGGCTGGCCTGCGGCTGCTGCGGCGAGATCGTCCAGCGCCGCGACATTGAGGCCACCTTCACTGCTGACCGGCCGACCGTGGCCGAGGTGCTGGCCAAGGACGAAGCCGCCTAGGCTCACTCGGCGGGGTCGACGCCCCGCCGAGGCCCGATGAGGGGGGCTAGTCCGCCCCGCGCACGTGCTCGTTGAGGAAGGCCAGATAGGCCTCCTGGGCGGTGATCCGGTTCTCGCGGCGCAGGAAGCCGTGGCCCTCGTCGGGGAAGATCACATACTCGACCGGCGTGCCGTTGGCCCGCACCGCGGCGACGAGCTCGTCGCTCTCCACCTGCAGCACGCGCGGATCGTTGGCGCCCTGCACGACCAGCAGCGGCCGCACGATGTTGTCCGCGTGGAACAGGGGCGAGATGCGGCGGTGCCGTTCGGCGTCGGTGGCCGGATCGCCCATCTCGTCGAACAGGGCGTCACGCTGGGCGCCCCACCAGGCCGGGATCGATTCCAAGGTCCGAACCCAGTTGGTGACGCCGAAGATGTTGATCCCGGCCTCGAAGGCCTCCGGATGGAACGCCAAAGCCGCGGCGGTGATGTAGCCGCCGTAGGATCCGCCCATGACCGCCACCTGGTCGTCGGCGACCCAGTCCTGGTCGCGCAGCCACTGGCCGCCGGCGACGATGTCGCGCAGGTCCGCCTCGCCGTGCGCGCGGTCGTCCATGTGGAAGAAGGTCTTGCCGTAGCCGGACGAGCCCCGGTTGTTGGCGGCCAGCACCGCATAGCCATGGTTCACCAGGTGCTGGATTTCGGGGTCGTAGCCGCGCGTGCTCTGGCCGCCCGGTCCGCCGTGGACCAGCACGATGGCCGGCACGGGGTTCTCGGCCGAGGCGCCGCGCGGGCGATACAGGATGCCCGGGATCATCACTCCGCCTTCGCCCTCGTAACGAACGACCGTGGCCTCAACGAGATCGCTCTCGTTGATGTCCGGGTTCAGGGCGCTGGTGATACGCCGCGCCTGGCCGGTGGCCACGTCGGCCACGAAGACGTCTGCCGGCGAGGTGTCGGAGGAGACGGTGAAGGAGACGGTCCGCTCGTCGGGGCTGAAACGCACCTGGCCGAGCGAGCCGGCCGGGACGCCGGTCAGCGGCACCGGCCGCCCGGTGGTGGTGTCGAGCACCGTCAACTGCGTCGAGCCGTCGGCGTTGACCGCCGAAATCCGATAGCGGCCCGACGGCGAGTGGAACAGGAACATCACGTCCCACTCAGCCTGCAGAACCGGCGCGCGCTCGCCGGTCTCGAGGTCGACCGACCAGGCCTGGTTGAATTCGCCATGCTCGTTGGTGGCGTAGACAAGGGCCCGACTATCGGGCGTGAAGTCATAGGTGGCGTGCGCCACGACGCCCTCTTCCGGCGTGGCCAGGCGCGGCGCGCCGCCGGCCAAGAGATCGACCACATAGACGTCGCTCTCCGCCGAGGTGACGGGCTTGTCCAGCGCCAGCCAGCGGCCGTCGCGCGAGATCGCTGACGGATAGAACTCCCCGCTGTTCTCAAAGAGGATCCGGCTCTCGTAGGTCGTCGCGTCGATCGCTACGACGTCGAAGGCTGCGGGGTCGCGCCCGTTGGTCAGGGCGTAGAGGGTCTGGCCGTCCCCGCTCCAGCCGAAGAACTCGGCGCGCAGGTTCTCGCCCGGGGTCAGGTCGGTGACCGAGCCGTCCTCGGCCCGGACGTAGAGGTGGTTCAACTCGTTGCCGCCCTGGTCGGAGGTGAACAGGATCCGGCCATCGCGCGGGAAGTAGCTGACACCGGCGATGGCGTGATCGGAGGACTGAGTCAGCGGTACGGGCGCGCCGCCGGTGATCGGCAGGGCGTAGGCGTTGAACACGCCCGAAAGGTCCGAGGTGACCAGCAGGGAGCGGCCGTCCGGCGCATAGGCGAAGCCCGCCGGGGAGGCCATGCCATAGGAAACCGTCTGGAAGAACTGCGCCGCCGTATAGGTGCGATGCTGCTCGGCCGAGGCGTGTGCGGCCTCCTGGGCCAGGGCGGTCGTGGCCGGAAGACCGGCGAGAAGGGCGAGGGCGGAAACCAGGCAGACAGTGCGGCGCATCGTGATCCTCATGCGTGGGTGACCTAGCCTAGAGGCCGCACCTCACCACGACGGACGCAACCTGTCGCGAATTTAATGCCGCGCTTCCGCGAGCCTGGCCTTCCTTGATTTCAGGAAGGCGCGCAGGGCCACATAGGTCAGGACGAAGACGGCGATCCCGCCGCCGATCCACTCCAGCGCGTGTTCGCTCTCGCCCAGCAGGGTCACCCCGACGCCGGCCAGATAGCCGGGCGCCAGCATCACCGGCACCCAGATGAGCGCCGAACCGAAGTTGGCCAGCTGGAACCTGAGGTGCGGCATGGTGGTGATGCCGGCGATCAGGGGCACGAAGGCGCGCACCGGCCCCATGAACCGGCACAGGTAGATCGAGAGCACCCCATACTTGCGGAAGAACAGCCGCGACCGTGAGGCGATGCGGCGTTGGCCCTTCAGGATCGGATGACGCCAGGCCCTGGGGCCCAGCTTGCGGCCGAGCCAGTAGGACACGGCGTCGCCCAGGAAGGCGCCGGCCACGCACCAGGCGATGACCTCGAAGATGTTGACGACCCCGGCCGCCGCTAGGCCGCCGGCGACCAGCATCAGGGCCGTGGCCGGGAAGAAGGCGCCGATCAGCACCATGGACTCGCCGAAGGTGATCAGCCCCAGCACCGGCCCCGCCCAGAAGGCGTTGCGCGAAATGAAGTCGCCGAGATCGTTAAGCCAGGAGTCCACGTCCGCCCTCGATGAAGCCGCCCTTCACCAGAGGCGATGCGCACCCGCCTTGGATGCAGCCGCTTCGTGGAAATTATGTGGCGTCAGCTATTTGGCCCGCCGACGACCGGCAGGATCTCGCCCGATATGTAGGACGACATCTGCGGAGAAGCGAGGAAGACGAAGGCCGGGGCGATCTCCTCGGGCTGCGCCGGGCGCTTCATGGCGACGCTGGAGCCGAACTCCGACACACCCTCGGCGTCGCGGTCGGCGGGATTGAGCGGCGTCCAGACAGGGCCGGGCGCGACCACGTTCACGCGAATGCCCTTCTCGATCAGGGCGCCGGCCAGCGACATGGAAAAGGCGTGGATGCCGCCCTTGGTCAGGGAATAGTCGAGCAGCATCTTTTGGCCCTCGATGCCGGTGACCGACCCGGTGTTGATGATCGATGAGCCCGGCTTCATGTGCGGGATCGCCTCGCGGCACAGCCGGACCATGCCGTAGAGGTTGGTCTTCAGCGTGCGGTCCAGGTGCTCGTCGGTGATGTCCTCGAGCCTGTAGGCGTGCTCCTGGAAGGCGGCGTTGTTCACGAGCACGTCCAGCCGCCCGAAGGCGTCCAGCGTCGCCTTGACCGCCTTCGACGCATAGTCCGCCTCGGCCACGTCGCCGGAAATGAGGACGCAGCGGCGGCCTTCCGCCTCGACCGCGCGCTTCGTCTCCTCGGCGTCCTTCTTCTCGGTCAGATAGGCCACGGCCACGTCGCAGCCTTCGCGCGCGAACAGCACCGCCACCGCCCGTCCGATCCCGGAATCCGCGCCGGTGATCAGGGCCGCGAACCCCTCCAGCTTGCCGGAGCCCCTCCAGTAGGGCGCGTCGTACATGGGCGCGGGATCGAGCGTCGCCTCGTCGCCGGGCTTGGACTGGTGCTGCTTGGGGAAGGGCGGCTCGGGATACTTGCGGGCGCCCGCCTGCATGGCGCCGCCGTCCTTCTCATCGCCGGCGCCGGCGTTGTCCTTGGCGTCGATGACTTTCTGGATGTCGCGCTCCTCGCTTGCGGCCTCGCGGGCGTCGGCGGAGGGCGAGGCGGTGTCGGCGGCGCGGTCCATGGCGGGCTCCCTTGGCGATGTAAGGAAAACCGCCCGCAGGCGCGCCTGTTCCGCCGCCGTGCAGCCGGGCCCGAATTGCTACATAATGTAGGGGTGGGGACATAAGGAGGTCGGCGTGTCGCCTGCGCCAGAAATCGGCTCGTCGGTGACCGGGGGGGAGCGCGCCCGGGCGCTCGTCTCGGTGGAAGTTCTGCTCCGGCTCCTGCGCCATGTCCGCGACTGCTTCCCGGACGATGATCTGGAAACGGTGGTGGTCTATCTGACTGTGGTCGCGGCCAGCGTGGGCGCACACGTGCGCGATCCGGAGCTGCTGGCCTCGCTTGGCGACAAGGATCTGCCCGCCCAGTTCATCCGACCGACCAGCGGACGCGCCATCGCGGAATCGACCGGCCTGCCGCGCGAATCCGTGCGGCGCAGGATCGACGCCCTGGTCGCCCAGGGCCGGCTAGCGCGCGACGGGCGAGGAGTTCGATCCGTGGAGGGGACGATGCACATCGGCCGCAACCGCGAGTTCGTGCAGGCCCTGATCCAGGAGCTCAACGCCGCGCCGGGCAAGCTGGCGCGGTTCGACGGCCTCTAGGCCGCCATGGCCTCGTCCTTGAGCTGTTCGATCCAGCCGTCGATGACCGCGCGCGCCGAGCGGGCCTCGTCCTGGCCCATGTCACCCGGCAGGTCCGCCTGACCGCCCAAGCGCTCGGCCTCGGTCTCCAGCGACTGCAGCAGGTCCCCGAGAGCGGTCGGCGAGCGCCGGGCCTGGGTCCGCGCGATGGCGCGCACGACCGCCTCGAGGGCGACGAGGTCGGCCGACAGGGCCTCGATCTTGTCGTCTGGGGTCACGGGAGCCTCCCGGGCTGACTGGGGGAGGGGCCGTATACTTCGACGATCGCCGTTTAAAACGGCGAGGTGACCCAATCCGGGTCAGTCGCTCACAGGCCCGCCCGCGCCATCAGGGGGATCACCACGTCCTCCTCGTCGTCGAGATGACGCCTCAGGGGCCCCGCGGTGCGGTCCAGCGCTTCGCCCAGGCGCGCGGCCGCCTCGGCCTGCCCTGGCGCGTTCGCGCTGACCGCCTGATGCAGCGCGAGCCCTGAGCGGTAAAGCGCTTCCAGATGGGCGTGGATGGCGTCGTGGTCCCGGTCGAGCAGGTCCAGCCCCTCGCCGATGCGCGGCTCCAGCGCCCGGAACTGCGGGAAGTAGTGGCCGCTCTCGATGCGGTGGTGACCGTCGAGGTGTTGGAGGAAGCCCTGCAGTTCGGGGATCAGCCGGCCGTGCAGACCGCGCGCGTCGGTCTGACCTGCGCGCCAGCCTGCGACCAGCGCGGCCATCCGCCCCTGCGAAGCGCGGAACCCGGCGTGCATCTGCAGCCAGAAGGCCGCCGTCTGGGGCAGGCCCGAGTTCCAGCGTTCGCGCGGAAACTCCGGCAGCAGGCAGCACATGGCTTCGGGCAGGCCGTCGCGCGTTTCGAGCGACAGGTCAGGCGACAGCGGTGGTCGCCTTGATGAAGCCGCCGCCGAGCAGCCGGTCGGGATCGGCCGGGTCGTAGAGCGCGCAGGCCTGGCCGGGGGCCACGCCTTCCTCACCCTGGTCGAACACCACCGCCACGACACCATCCTGCATCGCCAGCCGCGCGGCCGACGGATCCCGCGTCGAGCGGACGCGCGCCAGCACCGGGCGACCGGCGTCAGCCGCCGCCTCGATCGTCGGCTCGTCGCCGAGCCAGTTGGTCTCGTCCAGGGTCAGCGACCCGGTTAGCAGCGCCTCGCGCGGCCCGACGACAACCCGGCGCGTCTCGGGCTCCAGCCTGACCACGAACAGCGGCTCGCCCACCGCGACGTTCAGGCCGCGCCTCTGGCCGATGGTGTAGTCGGTGATCCCGCCGTGCCGGCCCAGGACCCGGCCGTCCATGTGCACGATCTCGCCGGCTTCCCGGCCTTGGGGCCGCAGCCGGTCGATCAGGGTCCGGTAGTCGCCCGACGGCACGAAACAGATGTCCTGGCTGTCCGGCTTGGCCGCAATCCGAAGGCCCAGCTCAGCCGCCACGCCACGCACCTGGGGCTTTTCCAGGTCCGCCAGCGGGAAGCGCAGGAAGTCCAGCTGCTCGCGCGTGGTGGCGAACAGGAAGTAGGACTGGTCGCGCGAGTGATCGATGGCCTTGCGCATCTGCGGACGACCGTCCGCCACCGAGCGGCGCACATAGTGCCCCGTCGCCATGGCCTCGGCGCCGAGGTCGCGCGCCACGTCCAGCAGGTCGCGGAACTTCACCGTCTGGTTACAGCGGATGCACGGCACCGGCGTCTCGCCGCGCAGATAGGAGTCGGCGAACTGGTCGATCACCGCGTCGCGGAAACGGCTCTCGTAGTCGAGGACGTAGTGCGGAATGCCGATGGTCTCGGCCGCTAGCCGGGCGTCGTGGATGTCCTGGCCGGCGCAGCAGGCGCCCTTCTTCTTCAGCGCCTGACCGTGGTCGTAGAGCTGCAGCGTGACGCCCACGACGTCATAGCCGGCCTTCTTGAGCAGGGCCGCGACCACGGTGGAGTCCACCCCACCTGACATGGCGGCCACGATCCGGGCCCCGACCGGCAGACCGACGGCCGCGCGCGCGGCCGCGATCGCGCCGTCCAGGTCCCCGTCGGACATGGGCGCGATAGCCGGGATCGGGCAGGTGGTTTCCGCCAGCGTCATGGGGGCGCATGTAGTCCATCGAGGTGGAATTTTCGAGGCGCCCGCCCTATCTTCAATCCCGGCGGTGGCTGCGGTTCTCGCGAAGGCGAACCATCCCAGCGACCTTAATCGTCTCGAAGGGAGCTGTCCCTGTCAGGGCTCGAGGGCCCAGGCACACGGCGCCCACCTGGTTATCCAGGTCGAGGGGATAAACAGTCCTGACCGGTCCTCGCGGCGCCGCCACCCTTCCCTCACGTCAACCGGATTCGGCCGCACGCGCGGGTTGTGTTACGGTCCAGCTTCGCAGCACGGAGCTCGACCCTGGCCCCGCGCAAGCCTCTCGGCGCGCCTTCTGCGGCGGAGATCACGCTCGAACTGATCGAGGCCGCCTACGCCGCGGCCGGAGATCCTGAGCTGTGGCCCGTCTTCGGTGAGATGTGCGAGCGCCGCCTGTCCTCGGCCGTGGCCGTCTATGCGCATCCCACCGAGGAGCCGTGGCGCAACCGGACCCTCCTGCACCGCGGGCTCGATCCGAAGTACGCAGCCCTCTACCGCGAGGAACTGCATCCGCGGAACGTGCTGATCCTGAACGCGGCGCGGCATACGGCGCCGGTCCTGCTGGCCGAGGACGTGGTCGAGCGAGACGCGCTGGAGAGCAGCGAGTTCTTCAATGAGTACATGCGACCGCAAGAGCTGCATCACGCGGTGAACCTCAATCTGGTCACCGGGGGGCGGCATCGGGTCAGCCTCGCCCTGATGCGCGGCCAGCGGTTCGGTTCCTACGACGGCGTCGAAAGCCAGGTCCTCAACCGGCTGGTGCCCCACCTGCGGCAGGCCTTCGACATGGCCGAGCGGCTCGACCTCCTGCATGCCCAGTCGCGCTCGAGCCTGGCGGTGTTCGAGCGGCTCGCGGCGGCCGTGCTCACCGTCGATGACCGCGGCAAGCTCGCCTTTTCGAACCGCGCGGCCCAGCGCCTGCTCGCGCGCGGCGGAACTCTCACCGAGCGCGGGGGGCGTCTCCTGGCGGTGCGCCCGGAGGCCGACGCCAGGTTGAAGGCGGCGGTCGAGCGTGCGACCCGGCCCCGGCCCGTCGCCAACTCCCTGGCCATCCCACGCGGCGAAGGGCGTACGCCCCTGTCGGTGTCCGTGGTGCCGTCCGATCCGCGGCGCTCGATCTTCGCAGCCATCCGGCCGCTGGCCATCATTCTCGTGCACGATCCTGCCGAGCAGCAGGCGATCTCGGAGGAGGGCCTTCGCGCCCGCTTCGACGCCACCCCGGCCGAGGCGCGGCTGGCGGTGGCCCTGTGCGCCGGCGAGAGCCTGGCCACCTACGCCGTGTCCGCCGGCGTCTCGGTGACCACGGCCAAGACGCACCTGAATGGCCTGTTCGCAAAGCTCGGAACCAACAGACAGGCCGATCTGGTGCGGACCATCGTCACCGATCCGGCGCTGCGCGCGCTTTCCTGAACATTGTTCTACGTCTCCTCCGAACGTAGGAGGCGGGCCCGTCTTCTCGGCCTCATACCCCCGGCACGAGCACGGCCGCCTCCGGCCGTGTCGCAATCGAGGAAGACCGACATGAACAAGTTCATCACCACCGCGGCCATGGCCGCCATCGCCCTGGGCCTCTGCGCCGAGGCCGCCCAGGCGCAGAGCCGGGGCCGCGACCGGGACCAGGATCGCGGCCGCGACGGCGTCAGCGTCGGCGAGGTCGTCGCCCTGATCGACCTGGGCGCCCGTCTGTTCGCCGGCCGAGACCGTGACGGCCGGGACGAGGAACAGGCCGCATCGACCGACTATCTGCTCGAGATCGACGGCGTGCGCGGCGAATCCACGGACGACTACCAGGGCGGCGTCTATGTCGCCTCGGGCGACGTCGACGGCGACGGCCGCGTGGACCGCCGTCAGCGGGGTTCGCGTGACATCCAGCGCCCGGACAACGGCGAGACCGCGGGTCTGCTGCTTCCGGCGGTCCAGCGGGTGCGCGAAGCCGCGGCCTCCGAGCCTCAGCCGGAAGTGATCACGGGCGCCGGCGCCGGCGCGCCGGGCTCGGTTCGCTCACCCCGCCGTCCGCAGGAGAACGCGGCCGGCTACATCCGCTTCGAGGGCGTTGATGGCGAGAGCCACGACGACTGATGTGTCGAAGTGGAAGAGGAAGGCGCCGCCGGAGCCCCCGGCGGCGCTTTTCGTTCCTGTCGCCTCGGCCTAAGCAGGCCGGGTGATCTCCAAGGCCGACTTTCGCTCCGCCGCCCGTGCGCGCCGCAAGGCGCTGGCGGCGGCTGATCCGGGCGCCGCCGAACGCGCCGCCACACATGCCAATGCCATGCTGGACGCCCTTTTCGGCGCCACCGGCGGCTGGGCGCACGAGGCTGGGCGGGGCCGGCGGCTTATCGTGGCGCTGTATCGCCCCATGGGGTCCGAGATCGACGCCGCGCCCCTCGCCCGGGCGCTGTCCGGTCTGTCCTGCGACCTCTGCCTGCCCGTCGTCGAGACATTGGACGCGCCGCTGGTCTTCCGCAGCTGGAGCCCGGCTCAGGCCCTGCGGCCCGACCTCGTGGGCTCCGCCGCGCCATTGCCCGATGCGCCGGAGATGGATCCCGAGCTGATCATCACGCCGCTGCTGGCCTTCGACGCCGTCGGCCACCGGCTCGGTCAGGGCGGAGGCTACTATGACCGCACCTTCGCCGCCCGCCCGACCGCCGCCCGTGTCGGTCTGGCCTGGGCGGCCCAGGAGGTCGAGCGCCTGCCCGCCGAGGGGCACGACATGCCGCTCCATGGCGTTCTGACCGAGAGCGGCTATACCCCCGCCCGAAAGGCGGACTGAATGCGACTGGGTTTCTTCGGCGATGTGGTGGGCAAGTCGGGCCGCGACGGGCTCTCGGACTTCCTGCCCGATCTGCGCCAGCGGCTGGGCCTCGACTTCGTGGTGGTCAACGCCGAGAACGCCGCCGGCGGCTTCGGCATCACCGAGAACACCGCCCGCGAGCTGTTCATGGCCGGGGCCGACTGCCTGACGCTCGGCAACCACAGCTGGGACCAGCGCGAGGCCCTGACCTACATCGTGCGCGAGCCGCGCCTGCTCAGGCCGGCGAACTATCCGCACCTGATGGACGCCCCGGGCCGCGGCGCCGACGTCTTCACCCTGCCGGACGGCCGGCGCGTGCTGGTCGTCTCGGTGCTCGGGCGGGTGTTCATGGATCCGATGGACGATCCCTTCTCGGCGGTGGACCGCGAGCTGAACGCCGCGCCGCTGGGCGTCGTCGCCGACGCGGTGATCGTGGACATCCACGCCGAGGCGACGAGCGAGAAGATGGCCATGGGCCACTTCTGCGACGGCCGGGCCAGCCTGGTGATCGGCACCCACAGCCACGTCCCGACTGCCGACGCCCAGGTCCTGCCGGGCGGCACGGCCTACCAGACCGACGCCGGCGCCTGCGCCGACTATGATTCCGTCATCGGCAACGACAAGGAAGAGCCGCTGCGGCGCTTCACCACCCGCCTGTCCGGCGGCCGCTACACGCCGGCCTCCGGTCCCGCCACCGTCTGCGGCGTGATGGTCGAGACCGACGACCGCACCGGCCTGGCCGTTCGCATCGAACCGATCCGCGTCGGCGGCCGGCTGAAAGCCACGGTGCCCGAAGTCTGAGCCTTACGGCGAATTCATCCGGCAGTTTGCATCCGTAGCGGCCGCTTGCGGCCTCCTGCTCCTGACCCGCGTCAGGAGATCCGCCATGTTCCGAACCGTGCTCGCCGCCCTGGCGGTCTTCCTCATCACCGCACCGGCGCTGGCTCAGGACGCGCCCGGCCCCGAGCCGGTTCGCGTAATGATCCTGGGCAGCTGGCACTTCGGCAACCCCGGCCAGGACGTCCACAACATGCAGGCCGACCCGGTGACGACACCGGAACGACAGGCCGAGCTGGCCGCAGTCGCCCTGGCCCTGGCGCGCTTTGGCCCGACCGCCGTCGCTGTGGAGCGGGTGGCCGTCGACCAGGCGACCCTGCTGGATCACCGCTGGCCGCAGCATGCGCCCGAAGCGCTGCTCACCAATCCCGATGAGCGGGTTCAGATCGGCTATCGCCTGGCCGTCGCCGCCGGGGTCGAGCGGGTCTACGCCATCGACGAACAGCCCGAGGAGGGCGAAGCGCTGGACTACTTCCCCTATGGCACCGTCGTCGCCTGGGCCGAGGCCAACGATCGCTCCGCCGACCTGGACGCCATGCAGGGTCCGGTCGTCGCCTATCTCTCCGACCTCGAGGCGCGGCAGCGCACCGAAACGATCGGGGCGCTTCTGGCCGACGTGAACCGGCCGGACCATCCATTCAACGGCGCCGGGGCCCAGGCCTTCTACTATGGCTTCCTGCGCTTCGGCGGCGGCCGCGACCTACCGGGCGCCGAGCTGAATGCGCGATGGTACGAGCGCAACGCCAAGATCTTCGCCAAGCTGATGCAGGTGGCCCGACCCGGCGACCGGATCGTCGTCATCTTCGGCACGGGCCATAACTACTGGCTGCGGCATTTCGTGGAGACGACTCCAGGCTTCGAACTGGTCGAGCCGGGTGACTATCTGGTGGGCCTCTAGGCGAGCAGCGCCGCGCCCGCGCACCCCGCCGCGATCAGCACCACTGGCGTGGCGATCCGCGCCCTCCACAGCCAGATGACCACGAGCGCCGCAAGCAGGATGGCGCCAAGCACCAGCCGGTCCTCGTTCGCGGCCAGCAGGCCCCAGCTGAGCTGCATCGCGGTCGCGGCGATCAGACCGACCACGGCCGCCGTCACCCCCTCCAGCAGGGCGTGGAGCCGTGCGTCCTCCACCACCGCTTCCAGCCGGTCATAGAAGATCAGCGAAAATCCGAAGGCCGGCAGGAAGACCCCCGCTGTGATCGCCAGGGCGCCCGCCGGCCCGCCCGCGACATAGCCGACGAAAGTCGAGAAGATGATCAGCGGCGCGGGCAGCACCCCCGAAAGCGCCAGGCCGTCGAGGAACTGACCGTCGCCCATCCACCCCTGGCGAACCGCGTCCTCGCGCAGCACCGGGATGGCCGTATAGGCGCCGCCGAAGGTCAGCAGGCCGGCCTTCAGCCCCGCCAGCAGCAGCCAGGGCCAGGGCACGTCGCCCGGCTCGCTGACCACACGCGCCACGAATTCGGGGACCGCCGTGGCGGGCGCGACCAGGCCCATCGTGACCGCCGCCGCCAGGGTCAGACCAGCCGCGAGGGCCGCCGCCCGGGGTCGGCCCAGTCGCACCAGGGCGTAGACCAGCCCTCCCGCCGGCAGGGACAGCCAGAAGCTGACCCCCATGAGCGTCGCGGCGCCGGCCGAGAGCGCGATCAGCCACAGCCAGCGGTCCGTGAGCGCATGCCCGCCGATCCTGGGCACGGCCCGGATGATCAGGCCCAGCACCGCCGCCTGCACGCCCAGTAGGGCCGCTCCGATCCAGCCTCGTTCCAGGTCGATGCGGAAATAGAGCCAGCTCAGCGCCAGCATCAGCAGGAAGCCCGGAAGCATGAAGCCGAGCCCCGCCAGCACCCCGCCGATCCGGCCGCGCGCCCGCATCCCCAGGTGCACGCACAGCTCGTGCGCCTCGGGCCCCGGCAGGACCTGCATGACGGCCAGCAGCCGGTTGAACCGCTGTGGCGAAATCCAGCGCTCCCGCTCGACCAGCTCGTGCTTGATCATCGCGATCTGCGCCACCGGCCCGCCGAAGGCGAGCAGGCCGAACCTCAGGAAGCGCAGGAACAGGGCGGTCAGGGAGACGGCCGGCCGGCCGGGCTCGGCGTCAGGCGCAGGCGCCGGACTCACCCCTTGGCCACATAGCCATAGCGCCGGTTCGACGGCGTCGCGCCCTTGGCCAGATAGTCCGCCTTGATCGCGGCGAAGCGGTCGCCGGCCAGCGCCGCCTGCGTCTGCGGCACGTCCCGGCCGTACAGCCGCGCATTGTTGCCGCCGAAGATGGCGCTCTTCACCGCTCCGTCTGCGGCGCCGAGCGGGGCGAAGCCGTGGGCGGCCTGCATGTCCTCGGGAATCTCCAGCCGGCGCAGGCCCTCGATCTGCCACTGCGGGCTGCCGGTCCAGACGGCGTCGGTGCCCCAGCAGACCTTGTCGTGGCCGAGCCCCCTGATCAGGGTCCCCATGATGGCCGCGCACATCCGCGGCTGGGCGATGAGGGTCTGGGCGAAGATCTGGCCGAGGTCGGCATGGACGTTCGAAACCCCATGCGCCTCCGGAATCTCCGCCAGGTCCGTGACCCACTCGATCCGGCCCGTCCGCTCGAATTCGGCCAGCGCCCAGTCAGGGTCATCAAGCCGATAGGCCGCGTGATAGATGACGAAGTTGAGCTGCGGCCAGTCGCGCGCCGCCTTGGCCACGTCGCGCACGTCGGCATAGGGCGACAGGTGCGGGAACCGCTCCGCGGTCGCCCGGCCCCACAGGCCCTTGTGCACGCAGACGGTGGTGACGCCCGCAGCCAGCATCCGTTCGTAGCCCGGATACATCACCGTCTCGTCGTCCATCCGCCACGGGTACGCCGACGTCTCCTTGTGGGTGTTGTCGCCGACCGTATAGCCCTTGACCGAGTCCGGCCTGAGCTCCAGCGCCGCGTCCAGTTCGTCCAGCCAGCCCGGCGCGCCCGGCCGCATGATGGCGTGGGCCAGCATCCGGGTGGTGCCGGCCTGTTCGTTCACCCGCTGGCGCGCCTCGGCCATCTGCTGGTTTGTCAGGAACCAGTCCTCGGGAATGTCCGACGGCGCCGAGGAGATCAGGGCGATCTTGGTGTCGGAGTCGAGGTAGACTTCCTTGAAATAGTTGTCGAACTTCAGGTGCTCGATGGTCTGTTCGCCCGACGCCGACAGCTGCGGGTTCCAGCCGCGCTGGATCACCGATTCCCTCAGGCGCACGAAGCTGGTCAGCCGCGTGTCGTCCCGCAGGAAGTGGGTGTGCATGTCCATTATGAACTGGTCGCGCAGCGCCTCGCTGCGCTCCTGGGCCAGTCCCAGGTCCGAGGCCTCGGCCGCCGCGACCTCGAACATCGGCCCGAAGGCGCCGTTGAGCGCCGCGAACCCCGCGGCCATCCCCGACGCCGTCTGGAAGAACCGCCGCCGGCTCATGCCCAGCTTCGGCGCCGTCTCGTCGGCCCGGGCGTAGAGCCGCGCCTGCACCTCGCGCTGCTTTTTGGTCTGGCCCGCCGGCGCATATTCCTCCGACGACACCATCCGCACCGGCAGGGGCGTGCGGGGTTCGACCTCCTCCGATCGGGCCAGCGCCGCGATCTCGTCGTTGGACAGGAAACGCATGGCGAACCTCCCTCAGTCGGCGGAGGTCCAACCTAGCAGCCCTATGTCAGGCCCGGAATGAAATCTCTGTCACGCCTTGGCGGCGGCCCGCTCGATGCCCTCCCGGATCAGGCGGTGAGCCTCGGCCTTGTCGCCCCAGCGGATGATCTTCACCCACTTGCCGGGTTCCAGATCCTTGTAGTGGGCGAAGAAGTGCTCGATCTGCTTGACGGTGATGTCGGGCAGGTCGCTGACCTCCTCAACGCCAGCGTAGCGCGCCGTCAGCGAGGCCGAGGGCACGGCGATGATCTTCTCGTCCTCGCCAGCGTTGTCCTCCATCACCAGCACGCCGATCGGCTTCACGCTCATGATGGCGCCCGGGATGATGGCGCGGGTGTTGGCCACCAGCACGTCGCAGGGGTCGCCGTCGCCCGACAGGGTGCCCGGGATGAAGCCGTAGTTCCCCGGGTAGCGCATCGGCGTGTAGAGGAACCGATCGACGACCAGAGCGCCCGAGGCCTTGTCCATCTCGTACTTGATCGGCTCGCCGCCGATGGGGACCTCGATCACCACATTGACGTCGTGGGGCGGGTTCGAGCCGAGCGAAATGGCGTCCAGGCGCATGGTCATACTTCCTTGGGCCGCGAGGGGAGGGCGGCCGGGGCGGCCTTCTAGGCGAGACGCCCGGTCGAGAGAAGGGGCGCCAGACGGCCTAGTCCCGGATGCGGCCGGTCAGGGCCAGCACGCCGACGGCTGTCAGCACGCCAAGCGCGAAGGCGGTGACCACGGCGCCGGACGCCTGGACCAGGCTCAGGCTCATCGGCTCGGGCTCGTACCAGTGGACGATCTCCATGTCGTCGTCGGTGTCGTCCAGGATCACGTCTTCGTCGGCCATCACAGGGGTCTCCGGTCTCGCCTGACAAGCGCCCGCGCGCGGCCGAGGTTCCGCCGGATGACACTGGGCCGCGCCTGCGCTAGATGCGCCCACGCCTTTTCGTCGGGGAGTTCCGAAGTCTAGCCATGGCCGGCCACTCTAAGTTCAAGAACATCATGCACCGCAAGGGCCGCGCGGACGCCGCGCGCTCCAAGCTGTTCTCGCGCCTGAGCCGCGAAATCACCGTCGCGGCCAAGTCCGGCCTGCCCGATCCGGCCATGAACCCGCGCCTGCGCCTGGCGGTGAACAACGCCAAGGCCGAGTCCATGCCCAAGGAGAACATCGACCGGGCGATCAAGAAGGCCTCGGGCGGCGAGGCCGACCTGATGGAGGAGATCCGCTACGAGGGCCGCGGTCCCGGTGGCGTGGGGATCATCGTCGAGGTCCTGACCGACAACCGCAACCGCGCCGGCGCCAATGTCCGGGCCGCCTTCTCCAAGCACGGCGGGGCGCTGGGCGAGAGCAACTCGGTCGCGTTCATGTGGGATCGGGTCGGCCAGATCACCTATCCGGCCGAGGCCGGCTCGGAGGACGCCGTCATGGAGGCCGCCATCGAGGCCGGCGCCCAGGACGTCGAGAGCGACCTGGTCAAGCCGGACATCTACGAGGACGCGCCGGGCCACACCATCTGGACCGCGTTTGAGGACCTCAACGAGGTGGCCGAGGCCATGTCCAAGGTGCTGGGCGATCCCAAGTCGACCGCCATCGTCTGGAAGCCCCAGGCCCTGACCCCGGTCGAAGGTGACCAGATCGGGACGCTGATGAAGCTTATCGACGCGCTCGAAGCGGACGACGACGTGCAGCAGGTCTATACATCGGCTGACATCTCCGACGAGGACGCGGCGAAATATGCGGGCTGAGGCCTGACATGACCGAGGAGCCGACCTCCGGACCGCCCCGGCAGGGGCTCTCGGAGCGCGGCTGGCGTACCGTCTCCATGGCGATCTGGGCCGGGGTGGTCGCCATCGGTGTCTTCGCGCTCGCGCTCATCGCCCTGGGCTGGCGCGACGTGCGGCTGCACGAGTTCGGCGCGGACCTGAACCTTCCCGAACTGAACCTGCCCCACGTCGATATTCCCGATGTGGGGACCTTCCGGCTGGAGGCCGACGCTGCCGAGCCTGCGAAGCCAGGCGAGCCGCCGGAAGGCATGGCGCCCGCTGACGAGATTCCGGACGCGCGCCCGGTGGACCCGGATCGCCTCGACGGCTGAGGCGTGCAACCGGCGGCTGGGCCGCGCCGTTCAGGCGTCATGCTCGACTTCACCTGGCCCATCCTTGGTGCGATCGTCGCCGGCGGACTGATCGGCTTCGAACGGGAGTGGCGGGGGCGGCCCGCGGGGTTCCGGACCCACATCCTCGTCAGCCTGGCTTCGATGCTTCTGATGTACGCCTCGGTGACCCAGGGCGACTGGCGGTTCACCGTCCTGCCCGGCCAGGAGATCATCGCCGACCCGGCCCGGATGGCGCACGGCGTGCTCACCGGCATCGGCTTCCTCTGCGCAGGCGTGATCTTCCGGACCGGCTTTTCGATCCACGGCCTGACCACGGCCGCCTCGCTGTGGATCACGGCCGCCCTAGGCATCCTGTTCGGAGCCGGCCTCTACGAGCTTGCGGTCGCCGGGACGGCGGCGACGCTTGCGATCCTGATAGGCCTGCGGGTGATCAGTCGCGGCCTGCCCGCGCAGATCCTGACGGACGTGACCATCAACTGGTCCGCGCAAGGCCCGCGCGCCGATATCGCGGCCCTGGAGGTGCTCAAGCGCCACGATCCGAACGTGAGGAGCGACGCCCATACCCTGACCGACCGCGGCAGGATGCGCTCCCGCACCTTCCGCATGCGCGCCACGGAAGTGGAGCTGGCCCAGGTGTCGGACGAACTCGCCGCCATCGACGGCCTGACGGGCTTCGAGCTCGACCCACGCGACGACTGATTTCCTCCCGGCCCAACGGGTCTAGACTCGTTGGTCCACGGAGCGATTCGATGATCGACGCCAGCATCTGGGGCCCCACGCTGGGGGCCGTCATCGCCTCGGGCGTCATCGGGGCGGAGCGCACCTACAACGGCCATCCGGCGGGCTTCCGGACCCACATCCTCGTGGGGCTGGCGTCCTGCGTCCTGATGCTCGCGGCCATGCACCAGAACAGCTGGGCCTTCGTGGCCCTGCCCGAGCAGACCATCGTCATCGATCCGACGCGGATGGCCCACGGCATCCTGACCGGCATCGGCTTCCTCTGCGCCGGGGTGATCTTCCGCAAGGGCTTCTCGGTTCACGGGCTGACGACCGCCGCTTCGCTGTGGCTGACCTCGGCGATCGGGGTGCTGTTCGGCGTCGGCATGCTGGAACTGGCCCTGCTGGCCTGCGTGGCCACGCTCGCGGTGCTGGGGCTGCTGCGCCTCGTCGACGCCCAGTTGCCGAACCTGGCGACGGTCGATGTGACCCTGCACTGGGAGGGGGCCTCGGCCCCTGACGAGCCCGCCCTTCGCGTGCTGATGCGGGAGTTCGGCCTGAAGACCATGCGCATCGGCCACGACATCTCGGATGGGGACCGCCGTCACGTGCAGAAGGTCAAGGTGCGCGGCCAGGCGCCGCTACGGATCGAGCCGCTGATCGCCCGCCTGAAGGTCGAGCCGGGGCTGCACGGCTTCACCGTCACGCCGCACGACGACTAGAAGCAGTAGGCCGCCACGTTCTGGAGCCAGAGCACGGCGCCCTTCTGGGCCCATAGAATCGCGCCTGCCGCGACCAGGAGCGCCACGCCCGCCAGGATCAGCCAGCGCCTCATGCCGATTGCGTCCTCAATGACTCCTGCCGGACGGGCAGGTTGGCCAGCGCCGCCATGACCGCCAGGCCGATCGAGGCGATCCACACCGCGTCGTAGGAGCCCAGCATGGTGAAGGCCAAGCCGGCCAGCCAGGCGCCCAGGAAGGCGCCGACCTGGTGGCTCAGGAAGACGATGCCGCCCAGCGCCGACAGGTTCCGCACGCCATAGATCTGGGCCACCAGACCGTTGGTCAGCGGCACCGTGCCCAGCCACAGGAACCCGAAGGCCGCCGCGAAGACCAGGACGCTGACCGTGCTGATCGGAAACAGCATAAGGCCGGCGATCGTGACGCCCCTCAGCCCATAGAGCAGGGCCAGCAGGTGCTTCTTGGACCACCTCGAGCCCCAGGCTCCCCAGGCCGCCGCGCCGAGGATGTTGAACAGCCCGATCAGCGCCAGGCAGGCCGCGCCCACGCCCGCCGACAGGCCCTCGTCCCTAAGGAAGGCCGGCAGGTGGGTGCCCACGAAGGCGATGTGGAAGCCGCAGACGAAGAAGCCGAGGTTGAGCAGCCAGAAGGAGGGGTGCGCGCCCGCCTCGGCCAGCGCCTCCTTCAGCGGCAGGCCGTCGGCGGCGCCGGCGCCCTCGGGCTTGCCCTTCAGGCCGATGGCCAGCGGCAGGATCAGCACGATCAGACCAGCCAGCATCCACAGCGCGACGCGCCAGTCGAAGGCGTCGATGAAGACCTGCGCCAGCGGCACGACCAGAAACTGGCCCAGCGACCCGCCGGCCGTGACGATGCCGAAGGCGAGCGTCCGCTTGTGCGGGGGCGCGATCCGGCCGACCGCGCCCAGCACCACCACGAAGGTCGCGCCGGCCATGGCCAGGCCGACCATCACGCCGAAGCCCAGCATCAGCCCCATGAAGTCCGCCGCGACCGCCGCCAGCGCCAGGCCCAGCAGATAGAGCAGGCCGCCGCCCGCGATGACCTTGCCGGCGCCGTGCCGGTCCGCCCAGGCGCCGACAAAGGGCTGAGCCAGGCCGAACAGCAGGTTCTGCACCGCCACCGCCAGGCCGAAGGACTCGCGGCCGATCCCGAGGTCCGGGCTCATCGGCGGCAGGAACAGGCCGAAGGCCTGGCGCACGCCCATCGACAGGGTGACGACCGCCGCACCGGCCAGGATCATGGTCCAGGCCCGGGCCGAGAGCTTCTCCTCAGACACGCGTCTCGATCTCCTGCAGCAGGTCGACCAGGGCACGGGCGCGCGGTCCCAGCGCCTTTTCCACCCGGCCTTGCGCCTCGCGCCAGGCGGGCAGGGCGCGAACCAGCTTGAACATGCCGGCGTCGGAAATGCTCAAGCGCTGGCCCTCACGGGCGGTCTCGGCCTCAACCCAGCCCTCACGGATCATCGGCCGCAGCGTGCGCCACAGGCCGCTCTTCTCGTGCGCCGTCTCACGCGCCAGCTCGCCGAGCGTGGGCCGCTCCATCCGAGACAGGGTGCGCAGGATGGCGAACTGGGTCACAGTCAGGCCGAATGGCTCCAGCGCCTCGTCATAGACCCGGCTGAGCGCGCGCGACGCGCGTCGGAGGCGTCCGCAGACGCAGGGCTCGTGAGCTTCCATTGCATATGCAAAGCACGACGCCATTGCATATGCAACAGGCGCGCCGGGACCGGACCGCTAAAGCCGGTCATTGTTCGCTAACCCGGTTTCGGGCAGAACAGGAACGAATGGCGAACCAAGCGACTCGCATCCTCGGTCTGGACCCCGGCCTGCGCAGGACCGGCTGGGGCGTGATCTGCGTCGACGGCGCGCGCCTGTCGTGGATCGCCCACGGCGTCGTCGCGCCCGACGACAAGGCGCCGATGGCGGAGAGGCTGCTTCACCTGATGCAGGAGGTCGGCGACCTCTGCGAACGGCACGGCTGCGAGGAAGCCGCCGTCGAGGAGGTCTTCGTCAACGCCAATCCGGCGTCCACGCTGAAGCTCGGCCAGGCGCGGGGGGCGGTGATGATCGGCCCGGCCCGCGCCGGTGTCCCGGTCAGCGAGTACGCCCCCAACCTGATCAAGAAGGCGGTGGTGGGAGCCGGCCACGCCGACAAGGCCCAGATCGCCTTCATGATCCGTCGCCTGCTGCCGCAGGCCGGGGAAGTCACGGCCGACGCGGCGGATGCGCTGGCCGTGGCCATCACCCACGCCCACCACCGCCGCATTCGGGGCCTGGCCGCATGATCGGGCGCCTGCACGGTATCCTGGCCGAGACCGGCGAGGCGGACTGCCTGATCGACGCCGGCGGCGTCGGTTACGTGGTCCATTGCGGCGCGCGAACCCTGTCGCGCCTGCCGGCGCTCGGCGACGAGCTGACCCTGTTCATCGACACCCAGTGGAGCCAGGAGCAGGGACCGCGCCTCTATGGCTTCCTGTCGCGGGACGAGCGCCGCGCCTTCAACGCCCTGATCACCATCCAGGGGGTCGGCCCGAAGGCGGCCCTCGGCGTGCTGGACGTCCTCGGCCCGGCGGACCTCGCGGCCGCCGTGGCGCGCGAGGACAAGGCTGCAGTCGCCCGCGCCAACGGGGTCGGGCCCAAGCTGGCCCAGCGCATCGTCATCGAGCTGAAGGGCAAGACGCTGGGCGAAGTCACCTTCTCGCCGGCGGGCGCTGCGCCGGCGCCGGTCGCCGCTCCGCAACCGACCCTGGCCGGCGAGGCCGTCTCCGCCCTGCTCGGGCTGGGCATGGCCGAGGTGAACGCCCGTCGAGCCGTGGACCAGGCCCTGATCCGCCTCGGTGAGGACGCCGAGCTCTCGGCGGTCATCCGCGCGGCCCTGCAGGAGCTCGGCCGGTGAGCGACCGCCTCGTCTCGCCCGAGCCCGGCCCGGAAGGCTCCGACCGCGCCCTGCGGCCTCAGACCCTGGCCGAGTTCGTCGGCCAGCCGCAGGCCAAGGCCAACCTCAAGATCTTCGTCGACGCCGCCCGCCAGCGCGGCGAGGCCATGGACCACGTCCTGCTGTTCGGTCCGCCGGGCCTGGGCAAGACGACGCTGGCCCAGATCGTCGCGCGCGAGCTGGGCGTGGGCTATCGCGCCACCTCCGGACCGATCCTGGCCAAGGCCGGCGACCTCGCGGCCATCCTGACCAATCTCGAGCCGCGCGACGTCCTGTTCATCGACGAGATCCACCGCCTCGCCCCGGCGGTGGAGGAGGTCCTCTATCCGGCGATGGAGGACCACGTCCTGGACCTCATCATCGGCGAGGGACCCTCGGCGCGGTCGGTGCGGATCGACCTGGCGCCCTTCACCCTGATTGGAGCCACGACGCGGGCGGGCCTGCTGGCCACGCCGCTAAGGGACCGGTTCGGCATCCCGATCCGGCTGGAGTTCTATTCGCCCGAGGAGCTGACCGGCGTCCTGTCCCACGGCGCCCGCAGGATGGGCCTGGACCTCAGGCCCGACGGCGCCACCGAGATCGCCGCCCGCGCCCGCGGCACGCCGCGCGTGGCCGGCCGCCTGCTGCGCCGCGTCCGTGACTTCGCCACCGCCGAGGGCTCGGCCAGCGTGGACCGCGTGGTGGCGGCCCGCGCCCTGGCCCGGCTCGAGGTCGACGAGGCCGGGTTGGACAGCCTGGATCGCCGCTTCCTCAAGGCCCTGATCGAAAACTACGGCGGCGGCCCTGTCGGCATGGACACGCTCGCCGCCGCCATCGCCGAGGCGCGCGACGCGGTCGAGGACGTCATCGAGCCCTATCTGATGCAGCAGGGCTTCATACAGCGCACCCCGCGCGGCCGGGTCGCCTGCGCCAAGGCCTACGCCCACCTGGGCCTGACCGCCCCGCCGCAGCCGCCGGGTCAGGCAGGATTGTTCGGCAAGTAGCTCAGGCCGCGCGCGCGACGGTCACCGGCTCGCTCGGGGGCGTGGGCTTGCGGCGATAGGCGATCCCCTTGGTCCAGATGCGCAGGGCCTCCCAGTGGATGCCGCCGATGACCTTCAGGGTGAGCAATGGATGCGTCAGCCAAGCGCGCAGCAGCTGGCCGTCGGTCAGGGGGCGGCGTTCGCCGATGAAGCCGGTGGCCAGCCGAACGCCTTCGGAATCCTTCAGGTCGATCAGCACCTTGACCCGCTCGCCGGGCTCGGACACGCGGAAGGCGTAGCCCATGTCCATATCCATGAAGGGCGAGACGTGCAGGCTCTTGGGCGCGGCGTGGCGATGCACGCGGCCGGTCTCGCCGGCCGGGGCGACATAGGCGTGGCGCTCGCCGAAGGTGTTGGTCACCTCATGGACAACCGCCGCCAGCGTTCCGTCGGGCCGGTGGCAGAAGTACAGGCTGATCGGGTTGAAGCCGTAGCCGAGCACGCGCGGCATGGTGAGCAGGCGGATCGCGCCGATCGGGCCCGTGATGGCGGCCTGGCGCAGGCGCGTCTCTGTCTGGACGCGCAGCGGCGTGTCCGACCCGTCTCCGTGATCGCGGGGGTCGAAACTCATCAGCCCGAACCGGCCCCGGCGCAGAACCCTGAGGTCGAGGCCCTCCGCCTCGTCGAGGTCGAGCAGCAGCATGTAGACCCGATAGGCGAGCGCGTGGACGCGCGGCCTCAGACGCCGATGCGTGACCTTGCCGACGTAGAGGGCCGAGGCCTGGGTCACGCGGCCTCCTCGCGCTCCAGGGGCGGGGCGCCGACGTGGATGCGGCCGCTCGGCGCGGCCACGGTCCAGGGCCGCTTCACACCGCCGAGCTGTTCGGCGACGGCGAGGCCGGACTGAAGGCCGTCCTCGTGGAAGCCCGCGCCGAAATAGGCGCCGCAGAACCAGGTCCGCTCCACGCCTTGCAGCTCCCAGAGCCGGCGCTGGGCCCGCGCCGTCGCGGCGTCGAACAGGGGATGCTCGTAGAGGTCCGAGCGGATCACCGATCCGGCCTCCGGCTCGATCAGCGGATTGAGGGTCACGAACAGGCCGGGGCCGGGGAGGGACTGCAGACGGTTCATCCAGTAGGTCACCGACGACGCCTCGCCGGCCCCGAGGTGGTTCCAAGCCGCCCAGGCCCGACGGCGGCGCGGCATCAGGCGGCTGTCCCGGTGCAGAACCGCATGGTTGCGGCTGTAGCGGAAGGGCTTCAGCAGCGCCTCCTCCTGAGGAGTCGGCTGTTCGAGCATGGCGAGCGCCTGGTCGGCGTGGGCGGCGATGACCACCTCGTCGTAACGCTCGACCTCGCCGTGGGCGTCACGGATGAGCACGCCGCCGGGCTCGCGGCGGATGGTGCGCACGCCCCGGCCGGTACGCACGTCCGGGATGGCGGCCCGCAACCGCTGCACATAGGCGCGCGATCCGCCCGTGACGGTGCGCCAGTTGATGGTGCTGACCAGGCCCAGCAGATCGTGGTTGGCGTAGAACCGGATCAGCTCGGCCGCCGGATAGTCGCCCATGTCGTCCAGTCGGGAGGACCAGATGGCGGCGGCCTGGGGCAGCAGGTGCTCGGTCACGAAGGCCGCGCCATAACCCTCCTCGTCCAGGAAAGCGCGCAGGGACATCTGGCTGGATTCGAGCTCCGGCAGACGCGCCTTCGCCGTCCGGTGGAAACGGCGCATGTCGCCGAGCATGCCCCAGAAGCGAGGGCTGAACGCGTTCTCGGCTTGGGCGAACAGGCCCCCAAGCCCTGTCGATCCATACTCGAGCCGGCCGCCGTCGACCGACACCGAAAACGACATCTTCGTCGGCTGGGTCGGCACGCCCAGATGCGCGAACAGGGCCGTGAGGTTCGGGTAGTTGACCTCATTGTAGACGATGAAGCCCGTGTCGACCGCCACGGGCCCGTCCGCTGACGGCGCGTCGACCGTGTGGCTGTGGCCGCCGATCCGGTCGTCCGCCTCGTACAGGGTGACCTGATGCCGCTGCGACAGAAGCCAGCTGGCGGACAGGCCGGACACGCCGGAGCCGACGACGGCGATCCGCTTGGGACCGGCGATATGGAAACGGGACACGCGACCTCCGGGGCGAACTTTCGAAGGCCAGCTACGAAAGATCGCGGATTTCGGACGCCTGGGTCATCCTTCAGGGTGCTGGCCGCGTAACTGCCGCGCTGGCGCTGAGGAGGAGCCCCCATGCTGAAGACCGTGACCGCCTATGTTTCGTTCGCCCTGGCTTTCGGGGTGATGGACGCGCTCTGGCTGAGCCAGATGGCGCCGCGCATCTACCGGCCCGCCATCGGAGAGATCATGGCCGACCAGGTGCGCTGGGGACCGGCGTTGGCCTTCTACTTCCTGTACGTCCTGGGCGTGACCATTCTCATCGTCCTGCCCGCCCTGCGCGACGGGGGGGTGATGCGCGCCGCCTGGACCGGGGCCTTGTTCGGGCTGGTCGCCTACGCCACATATGACCTGACCAATCAGGCTACGCTCAGGGTCTGGCCGACGCACCTCACCCTGACGGACATGGCCTGGGGAACGGTCGCGACCGCAGTGGCCTCCGTCGTCGCCGTGATCGCGACCCGCATGATCGTCAGGGTTTGAACGGAGGTCGCATGACCCTCGCCGCCGAATCCGAAACACCCGGCGGCACGCTGCTTCCGGAACTGAGGCGGATGCACGTGTCGCGTCCGCCCCGGCTGTTCCTGGCCGCCCTCAGGCACGCCGGACGTGACTGGACCGGCGGAACCTTCACCCTCGTTCATCCCGACGGCGAGAGCGAGACCTTCGGGCAGGCGGGGTCCGGCCCGGACGCCACCCTGCGCGTCCGAGACTGGGCTTTCGCGCGCCGGGCCCTGGCCAGCGGGGACATCGGCGTGGCCGAGTCCTACATCGCCGGCGAGTGGGACACGCCGGACCTCGCAACGCTGCTGACGGTGCTGGCCGACAACTACGAGCGGCTGAACCGGCTGGCGGTGGGCGGCGGTCTGGTGCGGGCGATGAACTGGCTGCGCCATAGCCTGTTCCGTAAGAACTCCGAGCGGCAGGCGAAGCGCAACATCCACGCGCACTACGACCTGGGCAACGCCTTCTATTCGGCCTGGCTCGACCCCTCCATGACCTACTCCTCAGCCCTGTTCGCCCATGGCGACGAGGCGCTGGAGGCGGCCCAGGCGCGCAAGTACGAGAGCCTGTGCGAGGCCATGGGGCTGGAGCCCGGCATGTCGGTGCTGGAGATCGGCTGCGGCTGGGGCGGCTTCGCCGAGCACGCCGCGGCCAGGCGCGGCGCCCGCGTCACCGGCCTGACCATCAGCCAGGCGCAGCTGGACTTCGCCCGCGCGCGCATGGAGCGCCAGGGTCTGGCCGATCAGGTCGAGTTGCGCTTCCAGGACTACCGTCAGGCCGACGGCCAGTTCGATCGCATCGCCTCGATCGAGATGTTCGAGGCCGTGGGCGAGCAGTACTGGCCCGCCTATTTCCGCACCATTCGCGAGCGGTTGACGGACACGGGCCGGGCTGGGCTGCAGATCATCACCATCGACGCCTCGATGTTCGACCGCTACCGCAAGCGCGTCGACTTCATCCAGCAGTACGTCTTCCCGGGCGGCATGCTGATCTCCGAGCCGCGGCTCGCCGAGGAGGCTGAGCGCGCAGGGCTGAAGGTCACGGCCACGCGACGCTTCGGACCGGACTATGCGCGCACCCTGGCGCTTTGGGCCGTCCGCTTCGAGGCGGCCTGGGACACGCTGCGCGCTCAGGGGTTCGACGAGCAGTTCCGCAGGCTCTGGCGCTTCTATCTCGCCTATTGCGAGGCGGGGTTCCGCACGGGACGGACCGACGTCATCCAGGTGGTTCTGGAGCCGGCCTGAGTTTGCCTGAGGGCGCGCGGCGCCCTATCTGCGCGCCATGAACGCGACCGCCGACAAGGCTCGCCGCCTGTCGGTGGCGCCGATGATGGACTGGACGGACCGGCACTGCCGAGCCTTCCATCGCGCCTTCACGGCCCGGACGCTGCTGTACACCGAGATGGTGACCACCGGCGCGGTCCTGCACGGCGACCGTGAGCGGCTGCTGGGCTTCGATCCGGTGGAACAGCCCGTGGCCCTGCAACTCGGCGGGTCCGACCCCGACGACCTCGCCGCCTCGGCCCGCATCGGGGCTGAGTTCGGCTATGCCGAGATCAACCTGAACGTCGGCTGCCCATCGGACCGGGTTCAGTCCGGCCGCTTCGGCGCCTGCCTGATGCGCGAGCCGCAACTGGTCGCGGACTGCATGGCCGCCATGGGCGAGGCCGTGGACGTTCCCGTGACGGTGAAATGCCGCATCGGCGTCGATGATCAGGAGCCGGAAACGGCCCTGTTCGACCTGGTCGACCGCTGCGCGACGGCCGGGGTCACCACCTTCGTGGTCCACGCCCGCAAGGCCTGGCTCAAGGGCCTGTCGCCCAAGGAAAACCGGGACATCCCGCCGCTCGACTATGGCCTGGTCCGCCGCCTGAAGGCCGAGAGGCCGGAGCTGACTATCGTCATCAACGGCGGGATCACCGGCCTCGATCAGGCCGAGGGCTTCCTCGTCGCGGATGGGAGCGGCCCTGCGCTGGATGGCGTCATGCTCGGCCGGTCGGCCTATCACGAACCCGCGCTGCTGGGTCAGGCTGACCGGCGGATCTACGGCGAAGCGACCGCGGACATCGGCCCGTTCGAGGCCATCGACCGTTATCGTCCCTACGTCGCCGCGCGCCTGGCCGAGGGCGTGCACCTCGCGGCCATGACACGACACATGCTGGGCGCCATGCATGGCCGCCCCGGAGCCCGCGCCTTCCGCCGCATCCTGACGGTCGAGGCCATCCGGCCCGGTGCAGGCCTCGAGGTCATCGACCGCGCGGTCGAGGCGGTCCGTGAGGCCGAGAGCCGCCGCGAGGCCGCCTGAGTGGCCGGGGTCCCGCTCACCGACCTGCTCGGCCTGATCGCCATCCTCATCGTCTCGGGCGCCTTTGCGGGCCTCATCGCCGGCCTGTTCGGCGTCGGGGGCGGCACGGTGATCGTGCCTGCCCTGTTCTACGCCTTCGAGGTCCTGGGCCTGGGCGGAGAGATGAACCTGCACGTGGCGGTCGGCTCTTCGCTCGCCGTCATCATCGCCACCTCCTTCCGCTCGCTGGCGGCGCACCGTGCGCACGGGGCGGTCGACGAGGATGTGCTGAAAAGATGGACGCCCTGGGTGGCGCTTGGAGGTCTGGTCGGGGCGGGTGTGGCGGCCGTGGTCTCGGCGGCCGGTCTGGGCCTCGTCTACGCGGTCTGCGTGACCCTGGTCGCGATCCAGATGGGCCTGATGCCGCGACACTGGAAGCTGGCGTCAGACACGCCCACCGGCGCGCCGCGAGCGGCGCTCGGGACGGGCATTGGCCTCCTGTCCGCCCTGATGGGCGTCGGCGGCGGCGCCATGGGCGGCATGGTGATGACCCTGTGCGGCAAGCCGATCCACCGCGCGGTGGCCACCGCATCGGGCTTCGGCCTGGCCATCGGAATCCCCGCCGCGCTCGGCTTCATCGTGGCGGGCTGGTCGTCCGAGGGGCGGCCGCCGCTGTCGCTGGGTTATGTGAACATCCCGGCGGTGCTCGTCATGGGGGTGATCACGACCGCCGTCGCGCCCTGGGGCGCCAGGCTGGCGCACCGGCTCAATCAGGATGTGCTGCGCCGGTCCTTCGCGTTTTTCTTGCTGGCCACCGCGATCTCGATCGCGGCCAAGACCCTAGCCTGACAGCTTGAGCGATCCGCCCTCGGCCTCGAATCGCTCGAGCCGCGCCAGATAGCTCATCCCAAGCAGGGACGCGCCCAGCCCGTCCTCGAACACGAGCGCATGCACGCCCTCGACATGCGCCGGGCCGACCGCCAACCAGTCCAGCCGCACCGGCGCGGCGCGCACGTCGCCCGAAGGCGTCCGCACCACCTCGGTGAAGTCGGCCTCGATCAGATCCAGTCCCAGCCGCTCGGCGTCCGCGCGGGTCAGGGAGACGCGCGTGGCGCCGGTGTCGACCAGAAAGCGGATCTCGCCGGCCTGGGTGCGGCCCAGGGCCCAGAAGTGCCCATCCTCGGCCATGGGGATCACCGCCTGGCGGCCGATCTCGCGATCGACGGCCATGACGCCCCCGGCGGCGCTGAGCGCGGCGATGACGGCTGCGGACACGATGGCGGCGGACTTGAACATGAGCACGCGTTCCGACACGGCCGCTTCTCGGCCTGCGCTCAGGTCTAGCGCAACCGGGTTTGCATCCCGTGAATCACCCCAGCCGCCTGTCCTTCGGGATTCGCTCGCGCCGCGAGGGCAGTTCGGCCATCAGCCGCTCGCGCGCCTCCGGCGTGAGGCGGCCCCAGGCCGCGATCTCCTCCAGACTGCGCAGACAGCCCACGCACAGGCCGCTTGGCCCGTCGACGATACAGACCTTGATGCAGGGGGTGGCGATGGCTGCCATGGGCCCTGCCGTTAGGTCTTCGCGCAGGTCGCGGCAAGGTCGCGGAGGCGTTCTCACGATTTGCAGTCGCACCCGCAGCGGCTAGGCTCGCACGCCTCTCTTGCCGGGCGTGACATGACTTCCCACTCAGAGCCGTCGATCCAGGCGAACATCGGCGGCGGCATGGCCGGGTTCGAATTCGGCCGGGGTGAGCGGACACTTCTCTTTCTGCACGCCAACGGCTTCAACGCGGGCGCCTACCTGCCGATGCTGACGCCGCTGGCCGACAGGGCGCGCATCCTGGCCCCCGACCTTCGGGGACACGGCGCCACCACCCTGCCGGCGGATCCCAAGGGCCGAAGGAACTGGAGCGACATGCGCGATGATGTCGTGCGCCTGATCGAGGACCGCGGGCTGCAAGGCGTGACCCTGGCGGGGCATTCGATGGGTGGGACGGTGTCCCTGCTCGCACCCGCCCAGGCGCCTGGACGGGTGCGTAACCTGCTGCTGCTCGATCCCGTCATCCTGTCGCGGCCCGCTGCGGCCATGATGCGGCTGCCGGTGGTCGGTCTGCTGGCGCGCAGGCATCCATGGGTGGCCGCGACGCTCAAGCGACGGCGCAGCTTCCACAGCCGTGCGGAGGCGGTGCGGGCCTACGGCGGACGCGGCGCCTTCAAGGACTGGCCGCTGGAGGCCCTGCAGGCCTATGTTCGCCACGGCTTCAGGGTTGCGAAGGACGGACGGGCGGAATTGCTGACCGCGCCCGAATGGGAGGCCTCAGGGTACGGCGCCCAGGCCAACGACACCTGGGGGGCGCTGCGTCGCGCCGGACGGCCGATGACGATCCTGAAGGCCGAGCACGGATCCACCTGCGCGGTGACCCGCCAGGATGCGGCGCGGCTCTCTGATTTGTCCGTCGAGATTCTCCCCGGCGGGACCCATTTCTTCCCGCTGGTTCAGCCCGAGGCGACGCGCGCGGCCCTGCTGAAGGCGCTCGGCTAGAGCCACCCCTTCTTGCGGAACCAGATCAGCGGCAGGACCGCCGAGACCACCATTGCGATCAGGGAGACGGGATAGGCCCAGGGCTGGGCCAGCTCGGGCATGTGCTCGAAATTCATGCCGTAGATCGAGGCGATCAGGGTCGGCGGCAGGAAGGCGACGGCCGCCACCGAGAAGATCTTGATGATGCCGGACTGCTCGATATTGATCAGGCCGAGCGCGGCGTTGAGTTGAAAGTTCACGGCGTGAACGACGCCCGCTAGGTGGCCCTGCAGCGACTGGATGTCGCGCGACAGGGTGCGCAGATGCTCCTTGGCGTCCGGGTCAGCGTCGAACCGCTCGTCGAGCTGAACGAAGGTCAGGGCCCGGTCGATGCCGGTCAGGCTGTCGGAGATGCGGGCCGCGGCATGCTGCGCGGCCCCCAGCCGCTTGATGGCGCGGGCATAGTTGGTCCGGCCCGGCGCGCCGAAGACGTCGTCGGAGACCGCGTCCACCTCTCCGGAGATGCGCTCGATGACGTCGGCCATGCGGTCGATGATCGCTTCGAACAGGTTCATCAGGACCGAGACCGGACCGCCGCAGAGTTCGGGTTCGCGGTCGAGCTTCTCACCCAGAAGCTTGAAGGCGCGCGGTTCGGAATAGCGGACGGTCACCAGCGGCCCGGCCGACAGCACGAAGGTCACGGGCGCCGAAAGCGGCAGGTCCGCATCCGTGTGGTGCAGCAGATCGGTGGTCATGAAGGTGGCGTCAGCCTGGCGGTAGAGCCGGCTGGAGGCCTCGATCTCCGCCATCTCCTCGCGGGTCGGCACCTGGAAACCGAGCGCGCGCTCGACGGCCAGCTCCTCCTCGCGGGTTGGATTGATCAGGTCGAGCCAGACGGCGCCGGTCGGGATCGCCCAACCGTCGGGCAGCCCCTCCAGCACCGCGGGGGAAGGTTCGCAGGCCTTGAAGAGACGTATCATTTCGCGGCCCGGTCAGTCCTGACCGGAGCCGACAGCAACCAGACCCGTTTGTAAAGCTTAGGGTTGGCCGCCCATGGCGCCGACCGAGGCGGCCGCCAGGGTGAAGCTCTGGGCGCCCTCCGAGGCCAGGGCGACGCGCTGAACGCCTTCCTGGGTCGGCTGGTAGATGAATCCGTAGGTCGGATAGACGCTGACGCCGAGGTCGTCGGACGGATTGTGCCAGACGCGAACCTGGCTCCAGTCGTTGTCGGGAGACACGTCGACGACGGTCACGTCCCGCTCGATGCGGCCTCTGCTGCCGCCCCAGTTGGCGTGGCTGATGCGCACGACCCGCTCGGTGAGGATGTTGCTGACCACCGCCACATGGCCGCGCGTCATGCGGCCGGTCGGCTGGAAGACCAGCACGGCGCCGACCTCGGGCTGCCGGCCGGTGCGATATTCGCCCTGCGCCTGGCCCCACCAGGTGTGGGCGTCGCCGAAGATCTGGATGCCGGAGAACTCACGCGCGAAGCGGACGCACTGGTAGTAGACCTCCTGAGCCTGAACCGCCGTCGCCAGACCCAGCGACGAAAAGGCCACCATCGCCGCCATGGCGGCGCCGCTCAGCGTCTTCAGCATGCCCCAGTATTCCCCGTGTCGTCCGTCCCTTGGGAGGAAGCTAACCGAGGAACCTTAAGGATTTGGAGGCGTCACGTGGTCGCAGGCTGAGCCGTAAGACGGCGCGCGGCCCGGCGCTCGGCGAAGCGGCGCATGGCGTCGCGCGCGGGGCGTTCGATCAGATGGTGGCAGAGGCCCGCGAGCGGCACGATGGCCAGGACCGCCAGCGCCCACATCCACAGCGGCAGCTGCTCGGAGCCGCCGTTGAGACGCGACAGGCCGTTGATGGCGAGCAGCTTCCACGGCACGCAGACAATATAAACCGAATAGCTGACCTCACCGAGCCAGACGGCAGGCTTGGATTCCAGCCAGCCGCCCCGGCCCGCCAGGCCGGCCAGGCCCAGGATCAGACTGCCGAACAGGGCGACGGTGATCCCGTCCCAGAGCTGCAGCGCCGCCGAAGCGACAATCAGGGCCGTCGAGGCGAGCACGAAGCCGAGCGGCCGGCGCAGGCCGCCCGAGCGCCAGGCGAGGTAGACGGCGCAGCCGTAGGCGAAGCACGGCACAATGCGCAGTGCGCCCCAGTGGATGGTCGCCTGGGTCAGGGGGAAGCCCGCAAGGGCCTCGAAGACCGCATAGGTCGCCATCAGGCCTGCGGTGGTGAGCAGCAGCGCCAGGCCCGCGCGTTCGCGCAGTTTCCAGGCAGCCCAGGCGAAGGCCGGGAAGCAGAGATAGGCGAACCACTCCGCGGAGATTGACCATGACGGATGATTCCAGGCGGCCTGGGGCGCGAGGCCCCAGGCATGGGTCATGGTCAGGTTGGCGGGCAGCGAGGCCCAGGACACGATGCTGGAATCGATCGCCACGCCCGCGACCGCCGCGGCCGCCGCAAGGGCCCCGACGCCCAGAAGTGTCGCCAGGTGCAGCGGATAGACCCGCGCCAGCCGCGCCCACAGGAAGGAGCCGTATTTGAACCGCCCCTCGCCGAGCGACGACAGGTAGACGTGGCAGAGGATGAAGCCCGACAGGACGAAGAACAGCTCCACGCCCAGATAGCCCTGGGCCACGAAGCCCGGCGTCCAGCCGGTCGCGGCGCCGAGGTCCAGCTTTGGCCAGTAGTGGAACAGAACCACCCAGAAGGCGGCCATGAAGCGCATCGAGGTGAGCGGCTTCAGGTGCTCGGCGGTCATGACTTCGTCTCCGCTGTCCCGTTCTGGGCCCGAAGGCCCGTTCGCCTCAGAGGCGAGCAAGCCGTGTGCCGCAACTCCTAACCAGGGAGCGAATGAGGAAGCGTTAAGTCCGGCGCCACCGAACCGCCCGAAGCATGACGGCGATTTAACGCACCTGTCACGCTTGTAACTGGAGAACGCCAGCCGCTGGCCTCACCTGTGCGCCTACAGGGAGGAATTCATGCGTAATCGGACTTGGCTGGCGAGCGCCGCAGCGGGCGTGCTGATCCTCGCCGCCGGTCAGGCGATGGCGCAGGGAGCGCCCGAGACGCCGCAACCCGCGGCCGGGACCGAAGGCGTGACCGTCTTCGAAGCGGCCTTCTTCGCCGACGCCCAGCCGCAGAACGCCATGGACATGGTGATGCGGGTGCCGGGCTTCAGCTTCGACGAGGGCGACGACGTGCGCGGCCTGGGCGGCGCGGCTGGCAACGTCCTGATCGACGGTCGCCGACCGGCCTCCAAGAGCGAGCCGCTGGAAGAGACGGTGCGGCGCATTCCGGCCAGCCAGGTGCAGCACATCGAACTCATCCGCGGCGGCGCCGCCGGCATCGACATGCAGGGCCAGCCTGTGGTGGTGAACATCGTCCGCACGCCCGGCGCGGGCGGCAACACCCTCTTCGCCGTGGCCACCGGCTGGTACCAGGACGGCCGGACCAACCCGGCCATGCGCTTCGAGGGCGGCCGACCGCTATCCGGCGACCGCCGCTTCGAGTGGTCGATCCTGGCCTATCGCTTCGTCGACGACGGCGCCGGCGAAGGCCCGCGAGATCGGTACGACGCCTCGGGCGCCCTCATCCGCGACGGCTATTCGGACGAGACGGCGGGAGGACAGGGCCTGACCGTTTCAAGCGTCTGGCAGCAGCCGCTGGCCGGCGGACGGTTGAACCTGAACGGCCGCTTCAACACCGAGACCTACGATTTCGCGCTTGAAGACGCGGTCTTCACGCCGGCCCCCGCCGGGCTGATCGTCGAGGACGAATTTTCGACCAACAACGGCGAGCTCGGTCTCAACTGGCAGCGGCCGTTCGGCGAACAGTTCCGGCTGGAGGTCGTCGGGCTGCAACGCCTGCGCGCCACCGACTTCGTCACCGAGTTCGGTGACGGGACCGACGAAGGCCAGTTCACCGAGGACGCCACCTCCGGTGAGTCCATCGGCCGGGCCACGCTGCGCTACACCCGCACGCCGACCTGGTCGTTCGAGGCCGGAGGCGAGATCGCCTTCAACTTCCTCGAGAGCGCCACGACGTACTCGGAGAATGGCGTCCCCATCGACCTGCCGTTCTCGGACGTTCGGGTGGAGGAACTGCGCGGGGAGTTGTTCGGAACCTCGACCTGGCGGCCGAACGCCCGCTGGGGGCTGGAGGTCGGCTTCCGCGCCGAGACCTCGACGATCACCCAGTCAGGCGACGCCAGCGAAGAGCGGTCCTTCTTCTATCCCAAGCCACGCGCGCTGCTGACCTGGTCGCCGAACGAGCAGAACCAGTTCCGCTTCCGCATCGAGCGCGAGGTCGGCCAGCTGGATTTCGGTGATTTCGTCTCCTCGGCGGCCTTTTCGACCGGCGTGGTCACCTCGGGCAACTCCGCCCTCGAGCCCGACAAGACCTGGGTGTTCGAGGCGGCCTGGGAGCGCCGCTTCTGGGAAGACGGCACCCTTGTCGTCACCGCCGCCCACGGCGAGATCACCGACGCCTCGGACCGGGTGCCGATCTACACCCTGACCGATGTGTTCGACGCCCCGGGCAACATCGGTGAGGGCCGGGCGGACACCCTGGCTGTCGACCTTACCTTGCCGCTGGCGCGGCTCGGCGTACCCGGCGGCCGGCTGCGCACCCAGCTCGAGTGGAGCCGCAGCGAGGTCACCGACCCGACGACCGGCGAGGTCCGCCGCATTTCCGGCCAGGAGCCGCTGGAAGGCGAGGTCAACTTCACCCAGGATCTGCCGCGCTGGAACCTTCAGTGGGGCGGCAACGCCTTCCTGGCCCGTCAGGAGACCTACTTCCGCTTCGACACGATCGAGACCGTCGAACTGGAGACCTGGTACAATCTGTTCGCCGAATGGCGGGCGCGGCCGAACCTGGCCATCCGCCTGGAGCTGCAGAACCTGGCAGGACGCAACTTCGTCCGCACGCGCGAAGTCTACTCAGGCCCTCGGGACACCTCGCCGCTCCTGTTCCGGGAAGTGCGGGACCTGAACTTCGATCCGTTCATCTACATGCGCATCCGCCGGACCTGGTGATCCGGCGGAGCCGGGTCAGCCCACCGGGTCGGTGACGGAACCCTGCATCTGCTGAAGGGTCTCGCGGGCGATGTCGCGGGTGTCGCGACGATCGGCGACGGTCTGGCAGACGCGTTCGCGGCGGTTGCTGCCGGGCACGCGGCGGTAGTCGCAGATCAGCCGGTCCGGCGTGGCGCCGTCGCCGGAGCGTTCGCCCTCGGTGACGCGGTTGCGCTCGTCCTCCTCGCGCTGCTGTTCCTCGCGCGCGGTCTCGGGACGCTGGAAGGTGGTGATCGGCTGCATATCAGCGGCCACCAGGGTCAGGGCGGCGAGGGCGACGAACATGGCGGGCTCCAGGGCGGTGGAAGGGTCACCATGAGCCAAACCGCTGTTTTTTCCAAGCCTCGCCGCTAGATCTCGCCCCACTGGCGGAGCAGATTGCCGATGGACTTGTCGATGAGCAGCCGGCCCTCGCCTTCTGGCGTGGCCGCGCGCACCCGCTCGAGGTCGAACAGCAGTTCGCGCTGATCATCGCGGCGGATCAGGCTCTGCAGCCAGCCCACCGCCGCCAGTCGCTCTCCGGAGATCACCGGCGTCACCCGGTGGAGCCGCCCCGTCGCATAGAGCACCGCGTCGCCCGCCTGCGGCCGATGCTCACGCTCGCCGTCCAGCCCGTCGAGCAGCAGGGCGCCGCCCTCGTAGGTCTCGGGTTCCGACAGGAAGAGGGTGAAGCTCATGTCGGTCCGCAGCCGGCCGCCGCCGTCCGCAGCCATCTGGGCGTCGTCTGTATGCAGGCCATAGGTGTCGCCGGGCCCGTACTTCGAGAACATGATCCGCGACCAGGCGACCGGCCGGGCGTAGGCGGCGAAGACCGGATGCCTCAGCAGGGCCTCGCGGACGAAGCGGGCCAGGGCCTCGACCTCCGGATCGGCGCCGACGGCCTGCAAGTTGCGCTTGACCTTGCGCGCCGTGGGACCGGCGGTGGCGCGCCCGTCGCGGAAAGGCGCGTGGGCCAGCCCTTCGCGCACGCGCGCCACGTCTTCGGGCGTGAGGACCTGTCCGAGCGTCAGCATGGCTTTCGCGATGGCACGCGGGGCCGGCGCGGGCAAGGCGCTCGCAACCAACCGGCGGGTTCAGCCGTTGGGCGGCGGGGAGCTGTTCAGGAGACCGCGTCATGCATCAGCGCAATCGCCCGTTTCTGTCCATCGCCGCCGCCCTGGCGCTGACCGCCGGCTCGATCGCGGCCTGCACCCAGGCAGACCAGGAAAACGCCGAGGCCGAAACGGCCGAGGCCGGCAGCGAGCTTGAGGAAGAGGCCGCCCAGATCGGTGACGCGCTGGAAGCCGGCGCCCGCGAGGTCGCGCAGGAAGTCGATCAGGCCACCGACGACCTCGCCGCCGAGGCGGACGAACAACGCGTCGAGACCGCCGCCGACGACGAAGGCGCCCCGACCGGCGACGAACGGCCCAACTGATCTTGCGAGGCGCTTGCAATAAGCGCTGCCGAAGCTAGGGTCTCCGGCAATTGATCGGAGACTCCCCATGTCCTTCAAGCCCAAGCTCTGGCTGACGCTCGGCGCGGCCCTGACCCTGACCGCCGCCTGTTCCGAACAGGGCGGAGAGGCCGGCTCAGGCGCGGGCGAAGGCGGCTCGTCGGCCGTGGCCGGCGAGGGCGAAGGCGGAGAGGGCGAAGGCGGGGAAGGCGAGGGCGGCGCGTCCGCCGGCGTCGGCGAGGCCGGGGCCGCCGCGGGCTATGCCGGCGTTCCCGCAGACAGTCTGCTGGCCCTGCGTCTGGCGCACCTCGCGGGCTTCTTCCTGGTCGCCCAGGAGGCTCTGCCCGCCGAAGGCGAGAACGCCGCCGCCGCCCTGGCGGGCCAGGGCCTGGCCGAGGTCTATGACCCGGTCGCCGCCGAGTTCGCCAGCGCCGGCCTGAACGAGGCCGTGCTGCGCCGCGCGGCTGAAACCGGCGCCGCCGCCGATCTCGAGGCCGCCGTCGCGGAACTGGATCGCGCCCGTCAGGCCGCAGGTGGAAACCCGGGAGTGGTCGCCGGCGCGCTCGCCGACATCTCGGCGGGCCTGTACCGCGAGGTGCTCGTCGACGGCGCGGTTGACCCTGTCGAATACCAGCACGCGCTGGGCGCGGCGCTGGCCGCCCAGGCCGTGGCCGAGGGGCAGCCGGGCCTGACCGAGGCGCGCGCCCAGATCGACCGGTTGGTGGCCATGTGGCCGTCCGTGACGGCGCCGGACACCGCCGAGGGCCTCAACACCGCCGCCCAGGTCCAGGCCCAGGCCTCGCGCATCCGACTGGAAGCTTCGGCCTAGAGGATGAAGCGCGACAGGTCGGCGTTGGCGGCGAGGTCGCCTACGCGCTCGCGCACCAGGGCGGCGTCGATCGTCACCATCTGGCCGGCATGGGCGTCCGCGCGGTAGCTGAGCTCCTCCAGGGTCTTTTCAACCACGGTCTGGAGCCGGCGGGCGCCGATGTTCTCGACCGCCGAGTTCACCGCCACGGCCGCGTCGGCCAGGGCCTCGATTCCGTCGTCGGTGAAGACCAGGTCCACGCCCTCGGTCGCCATCAGGGCTTGCTGCTGAACGATCAGGTTGGCCTCGGGCTCGGTCAGGATGCGGCGGAAATCGTCGCGCGTCAGGGCCTTCAGCTCCACCCGAATCGGCAGGCGGCCCTGAAGTTCGGGCAGCAGGTCGCTGGGCTTGGCCACGTGGAAGGCGCCCGAGGCGATGAAGAGGACGTGGTCCGTCTTCACCGGCCCGTGCTTGGTCGAGACGGTCGTGCCCTCGATCAGCGGCAGCAGGTCGCGCTGGACGCCTTCGCGGGAAACGTCCGCGCCGCGCGCCTCGGAGCGGGCCGCCACCTTGTCGATCTCGTCGAGGAAGACGATGCCCTCGCTCTCGGCCAGTCGCACGGCCTCCTGGGTGAGGGTTTCCTGATCCAGGAGCTTGTCGCTCTCCTCCGCGATAAGGGGATCGTGCGCCTCGCGCACCTTCATGCGCACCGCCTTCATGCGCGGCCCACCCATCTTGCCGAGCATTTCGCCGAGGTTCAGCACGCCGACGTTCCCGCCCGGGATGTCGAGCCCCTGGAGCGGTGAGCGCGTGTCGGCCAGCTGAAGCTCGACGTCGCTGTCGTCCAGCTCACCGGCCCGCAGTTTGCGGCGGAAGGCCTCACGCGTGGCCGGGCCTGAACCGGCGCCCACCAGGGCGTCCAGCAGCCGCTCCTCGGCGGCGGCCTCGGCCTTGGCGCGGACCTCGCCGCGCTTGCGGTCGCGCACCATCAGGATGGCGGCCTCGACCAGGTCGCGCATGATCTGGTCGACGTCGCGGCCGACGTAGCCGACCTCGGTGAATTTGGTGGCCTCGACCTTCAGGAAAGGCGCGCCGGCCAGCCGGGCGAGGCGGCGCGCGATCTCCGTCTTGCCCACACCCGTGGGCCCGATCATCAGGATGTTCTTGGGCGTGATCTCGTCGCGCAGGTGCTCAGGCGTGCGCTTGCGCCGCCAGCGGTTGCGCAGCGCCACGGCCACGGCCTTCTTGGCGTCGTCCTGACCGACGATGTGGCGGTCGAGCTCGGAGACGATTTCGCGGGGACTAAGGTCGGTCATGTCCCGCAGATAGGGCGTCTCAGCCCGCGGCGGGAGGGGCGGGCGGCGGGTTGGGCAGCAACTGGGCGAAAACCAGCCGCCAGCCTTCGGGCCGGTGCTGCCATAGCCGCACGTAATGGCCGGCGCGGTCCTGTCCCGCGCGGGTCCAGGCGGCGGCGCCATAGGTCCAGACCAGATCGCCGCCCTGCGAGGCGCCCCCGCCCATCGTCGGGCCGAACATGAAGGTCGCCGGCCAGCCGGCCAGGGCCTCGGCATAGGCCTCGCGGCCGATCGCGGGCGGGAGCGGCGCAACATAGAGCCGCCCGTCGTCGGCCAGCACCGACAGGTGGGCGGCGGCCTGGTCCGTCGCGGCGGCCGTGGCGAGCGCGGCCTCCGCCGCGCGGACTTCGGCCATCGCCGCTTCGGCCGACGCCGCGCCGGTCGTCGCGGTCGGCAGGATCACCGGCTCGCTGTCCGGGCCCGGGACCCCAGCGGAGGCCGCCCCCGTGCCGCCGTCGTAGACCCACTTCCAGCCTCCGTCGGGCTGGCGGCGCCAGATGGTGAAGTAATGGCCCCGCCGCTCGCCGCCGACCTCAACCCCGCCGGTGGTGAAGCCCAGCTCGCCCGAGCGGGCGATTCCGGCCCAGTTCGGCCACCACACCAGACTCGGCGCCTCGGGATCGAAGACGGCGTTCGGGTCCATCAGGGCGGTGACGGTGGTCGGCGCGTCGCCGGCGATCATCACCGCGTCCGGTTCGGCCCATTTCAGGAAGGAGGCGTCGACCCCCATGATCAGGCCATCGGCCGCGAAGGCGCGTTCGGCCGCCACGATGGGCGCGGCGTCCTGCGCCAGCGCGGGCGCGGCCATCAGGCCCAGGGCGACGACGGCGGACAAAAGGCGCATCGGGCGCTCCCCCTCTCGAGTTCCGCCCATTGAGGCCCAAGGCGAGCCGGCTGTCCCGTTAAATCCGCGTCATCGCGCGGGCAGGGTTTCGACCGTCAGATTTCCGTTGGTGTAGACGCAGATCTCGGCCGCGATGGCCATGGCCTTGCGAGCGATCTGCTCGGCGTCCAAGTCGGTATGCTCGACCAAGGCCCGCGCGGCGGCCAACGCGAAGTTGCCGCCCGAGCCCACGGCGGCCACGCCGTACTCCGGCTCCAGCACGTCGCCGACGCCCGTGACGGTCAGGATCTGGTCCTTGTCGGCGACCAGCAGCATGGCCTCGAGACGGCGCAGATAGCGGTCGGTCCGCCAGTCCTTGGCCAGATCCACGCAGGCCCGCGCCAGCTGGTCCGGATACTGCTCCAGCTTTCCTTCCAGTCGCTCGATCAGGGTGAAGGCGTCGGCCGTCGCGCCCGCGAAGCCCGCCAGCACCTTGCCGCCCGCCAGTGTCCGCACCTTGCGCGCCGCGCCCTTGACGATGGTCGGTCCCATGGAGACCTGGCCATCGCCGGCGATGACGGTTCGGCCGTCCTTGCGGACCGCCAGGATGGTCGTGCCGTGCCAGTCGGGGAAGTTGGTGTCGCTCATGGCTGATAGGTGGCCGCCCGGAACGGTCCACGCAAGTCATGCCTTCTTCACGGGTCCGACCTAAGACCACGCGAATAAGGAGTGCCCATGATTCAACTACATCGCGCCGTCTACGCCAGCCGCGCCGTCGGCGTGTCGTCCAGCAACCTGATGGCCCTGTCCGAGATCCTGGGCGCCTCGCAGCGCAATAATGTGTCGCGCGGCCTGACCGGCATGCTGCTGGCGCACGATGGCTGGTTCCTGCAGGTGCTGGAGGGGCAGAAGGACTCGATCGACCGCCTCTTCGCCGATCTCGAAGGCGACAGCCGCCACGTGGAAATCCGTATGCTGTCCTACGAGCCCATCGATCAGGCCGAGTTCAGCCAGTGGAGCATGGGCCAGGCGGTGATCACGCCCGCCATCGCCGACCAGCTCGAGGGCAAGTCCCTGCCGGACCTCTCGCCCGACGAGGCGCTGAGCCTGCTGAGGGCCTGCGCCGACGAGCTGAAGTCCGCCGGCTGAGGCTGCAATCCACGCCCGCCCGCGCTATGGGCGGGCATGGAGTTCTCCGACGACGAGGTCGAGCGCTACGCCCGCCAACTGGTGCTGGCCGAGCTGGGTGGCCCGGGCCAGCAGAAGTTGAGGGCTGGTTCGGTGCTGATCGTGGGCTGCGGCGGTGTCGGCGGGCCGGCGGCGCTTTATCTGGCGGCGGCCGGCGTCGGCCGCATCGGCCTGATCGACCCCGATACGGTCGCGCTGTCGAACCTGCAGCGGCAGATCCAGTTCGCTACGGCGGACATCGGCTTGGCCAAGCCGGACGCCACGGCCCGGCGACTGGCCGCGCTCAATCCGCACGTCGCCATCGACCCGATCGCGGGCCGCTTCGACGCTGTCACGGGCCGCGCCCTGGCGGCCCGGTTCGATGTGGTGCTGGACGGGACCGACGACTTCGAGACCCGCCTGGCGGTCAACGACGCCTGCCTGGCCGAAGGCCGGCCACTGGTTTCCGGCGCGCTCGGACGCTGGACCGGGCAGGTGGGGATCTTCGCCGGTCGGCCCTGTTACCGCTGTCTCGTCCCCGCACCGCCGCCTGAGGCGGAAACCTGCGCCCGAGTCGGCGTGGTCGGCGCCCTGGCCGGGGTGATCGGATCGATGGCTGCGCTGGAGGCCGTCAAGCTCATCACCGGCGCAGGGGAGCCGCTTGTGGGACGCCTGCTGGTCTACGACGGCCTCAGGTCAGAAACGCGAACAGCCCGGATCCAGGCGGATCCGGGCTGTCCTGCGTGCGGTTAAATCCTACCAGACCCAGTCGTTTGCAGTGGGCTGGAGGAGCAGCCGATGCGGATCACGGCTCGCCAGCTGGGTCTCCGTGTCGGCGACGAAAGCGAACGGCAAATCGTTGTCGGCCGCTCCAGGGTCGCAGACCAAGGGTTCAGTCGACGCCACCTTCGGGCTGAAGTCAGCGGGCAGGATCAAGGGATCCGTCTCGTCAACGCCAGGAACTGTCCAGGCATCGTCGAAGCCTGTCCTGTCTCCCAGGTCCGGGCAGATGATGGCGTCGTCCACGAACAGGTCGGACTTACCGTCAGTTTCGGTAGGAAGGATCTGGGGTCCGCTGTCCTTGAGGGCGACCGACGAAGGCGCTGAGAACTGGAAGTCGTCGGCCGACAGCTGGGCCTTGGTGACCCCGGTGAGGGTGACGGTGCGACCGCCGGACGCCGTAATCACAACTCCTCCAGGCCCATCAGTCGCGGCGGCCATGACCGCGGCGAAGTCGGCGAACACATCCGTGGTGAAACGGATGACATCCGAAGCTCCGGGAGCAGCATAGAAGTCGATGATGGTGTCCTGCCCGAAAGCGCCCGTGAACACGAAAGTGTCTACGCCGGAACCGCCCGAAAGGGTGTCATTGCCGCCCGCGCCGATCAGGGTGTCATCGCCGCCGTACCCATAGAGGAAATTGTTGGCGGCGTTCCCGGTGATGACATTGTTCAGCGTGTTTCCGCCGCCTCCGACCACCAGCCCCATCAGCTGAAGGTTTTCTACGTTGGCTCCCAGCGTCCACCCGATCCATGCTTGGACCGTGTCGGTTCCCTGGCCGAAATTCTCGATGGTCTGGTCGCCAGCTTCGGTCACGACGTAGGTGTCATCGCCGAGGCCCCCGTAGAGGAAATCGTCGCCGCCGCCGCCGTCCAGGGTGTCATTTCCGTCCAGGCCAGCGAGGTAGTTGGTGGCCCCATTCCCTGTCAGGACGTTATTCGCGCTGTTCCCCGTTCCCGAGACCGCGCTCCCCAGCAACGTCAGGTTCTCCAGCTGATCCTGCAGTGTCCAGTTGATCCAGCTCCGAACCGTATCGGCTCCGCCCCCTGCGAGTTCGGTGATGGTGTCGCCGACGTTGTCCACCACATAGGTGTCGTTGCCGGCGCCGCCGGTCATGGCGTCAGCGCCGGTGCCAGAGTCGATCCAATCGTCACCCTCATCGCCGATCAGGACGTCATTGCCGTCGCCGCCGTAGATGTTGTCGTTGCCCAGGCCGCCGTCGATTGTGTCTGACCCGCCGTACCCATAGAGCCAGTTCCAAGCCTGGTTGCCGACGATGACGTTGTCGAGGCTGTTACCTTCGCCTGCGACCACGCTGGCCATGAGGGTCAGGTTCTCGAGGTTGGCTCCTAGCGCGTACTTGCGCCAGGCCTGGACCGTGTCAGTTCCCTCACCGGCGTTCTCGACGATGACGTCACCCGCCTCGATCAGAACGTAGGTGTCGTTACCCGCGCCGCCGACCATGTTGTCGTCGCCACCTTGGCCGAACAGGGTGTCGTTGCCCGCGCCGCCGTTGAGCGTATCGTTCCCGAGTCCGCCCCGCAGGATGTCGTTACCGCCGAGACCGTTGATGGTGTCAGGACCGGCCGTACCCCACAACATGTCATCGTTGGACGTGCCGTCGATCGAGGCGGCGCCCAGGGCGACCGTGATGTCGGCGAACTGAGCGAACTCGACGCCTGTGAGGGTGTCGGTCCCGTCCGGTC
>CAMPGL010000002.1 GCA_946885435.1 uncultured Brevundimonas sp.
ACGCTGCGCAAGATGCGCTGCGAGAGCCTGGAGGAGATCATCGCCCTGATCTCGCTCTATCGGCCGGGCCCGATGGAGATGATCGACACCTACGTCGACCGGAAGTTCGGCCGCCAGACGCCGGACATGCTCCATCCCAAGCTGGAGCCGGTGCTGAAGGAGACCTACGGCGTCATAATTTACCAGGAACAGGTGATGCAGATCGCCCAGATCCTGTCGGGCTACAGCCTGGGCGAGGCCGACCTGCTTCGCCGCGCCATGGGCAAGAAGAAGCCCGAAGAGATGGCCAAGCAGAAGCAGCGCTTCATGCGTGGCGCCGAGGAGAACCAGGTCCCGGCCAGCCAGGCTGACTTCATCTTCGAACTCGTGGCCAAGTTCGCCGGCTACGGCTTCAATAAGTCCCACGCCGCGGCCTACGCCCTGATCTCGTTCCAGACGGGCTATCTGAAGGCGCACCATCCGGTCGAGTTCATCGCCGCCTCGATGAGCCTCGATATCTCGAACACGGACAAGCTGGCGGTCTTCTACCAGGACGCTCGCCGCTTCGAGGTGACGGTCCGGCCGCCCGACATCAACCGCTCGATGGCCGACTTCGACGTCGAGCATGGCGAGATCCTCTATGCGCTGGGCGCCGTGCGGAACGTCGGCATGGAGGCGATGAAGAGCGTCGTCGAGGCGCGCCAGGTGGGCGGGCCGTTCACCGACATCTTCGACTTCCTGGAGCGGATGGACCCGCGCGCCGTCAACAAGCGGGCGCTGGAGAACCTGGCGCGCGCCGGGGCCTTCGACTCGATCCATCCCAACCGCCGTCAGCTCGTGGAGAATGCGGACCTGTTGATGGCCTACGCCCAGTCGGTGGCGGCCGAGCGGGCCTCGTCGCAGGTCAGCCTGTTTGGCGAAGACCAGGCTGACGCCGCCCGGCCGCGGCTGTCGCGGGTCGAGGACTGGGTCGGGCCGGACCGACTGGACGAGGAGTTCTCGGCGGTCGGCTACTACCTCTCGGGTCACCCGCTGGAGGACATGATCGCGGTGCTGCGCAGGAAGCGCGTGACCCTGATCGCCGAGGCCATCCCTCAGGCGGAATCCGGTCAGGCCGAGGCCTTCCGCATGGCCGGCATGGTCCGGCGCCGTCAGGAACGAGCCAGCGCCCGCACCGGGGAGAAGTTCGCCTTCGTGTCCTTTTCCGACCCGACTGGGGAGTTCGAGGTCCTCTTCCCGCCCGAACAGCTGCGCCGCTGCCGCGAGGTGCTTGAGCCGGGCGCCGCCGTGATCCTGAACGTGCGAGCGAAGGCGTCGGATGGCGAGGTTCGCTTCTTCGGCGACGCCGCCGAGCGCATCGATTCCGTCATAGACGACGCGGCCGCCGGCCTGCGGGTTCACCTCTCGCCAAAGTCGGTCGAGCTGGAGTCCATCAAGAAGCGCCTGGCGCCCGCCGCGAGCGCCAAGGGAGGCGGAGAGATCACCCTCGTCGCCGCGCTGGACGGCAAGGCGGAGGTCGAGATGCGGCTGCCGGGCCGCTACCGGCTGGACGCCTCGCTCAGGGGCGCGCTGAAGGCCGCGCAGGGTGTGCTGATGCTGGAGGATGCCTGATGGAGACCCACAAAGGGACCTGTCACTGCGGCGCAGTGGCCTATGAGGCTGAGCTCGACCTCGGCCAGGTCATCGAGTGCGACTGCACTCACTGCTACGCCAAGGGCTTCCAGCTGAGCTTTACGACACCCGACCGGTTCCGCCTGCTCAGCGGCCAAGAGCGGCTGACGAAGTACCAGTTCAACCAGCACGTCATCGATCATCTCTTCTGCTCGACCTGCGGAGTGCAGCCGTTCGGGCGAGGCACGGGACCGGACGGACGCGAGATGGTGGCGGTCAACGTCCGCACCCTACAGGACGTCGAGCCATATTCGGTGGCGACACAACGATTTCCGGGACGAGCGAAGCTTTAGGGCGTCAGTCCGCCTTGTCAGACCTGTCCGGGCGCCAGTCGAATAGCTCCGAGAGCACCTTGATCGCCTCGCCGCGCGGCGTCTGGAGCGCCGGGTCGTTGCGCAGAACCAGCCGCGCATCGTCCGCAGCGGCGAGCAGCAGGTCGCGGTGGGCCACCGGGTCGGCGAAACGGTAGGCGGGCAGGCCGGCCTGGCGCAGGCCGAGCGGATCGCCGCCGCCACGCATGGCCCAGTCCTGTTCGGCGATGAGAAAGCCGTCCTCGGTGGCGCGGATGGTCTCCAGGCGGGCCGAAGCGATCTGCGACAGCGGCGGATCATAGAGCAGCAGGCAGGCGCTCTTGGCCGAGCCGCGCCCCACGCGGCCGCGCAACTGGTGCAACTGGGCCAGCCCGAAACGCTCGGCCTGTTCTATGATCATGATCGAGGCGTTCGGCACATCGACGCCGACCTCGACGACTGTAGTCGCGACCAGCAGTGAGATGTCGCCAGCGGCGAAGGCCGCCATGACCGCCTCGCGCTCAGCGCCCGGCATTTGGCCGTGCACCAAGCCGACCCGAGGGCCAAAGCGCTCGCGTAGCGACTTAGCCCGCGCCTCGGCCGAGGCGAGGTCGATGGTCTCGTTCTCGGCGACCAGCGGACAGATCCAGTAGGCCTGGGCGCCGGCGGCGATGGCCTCCTGCAGTCGGCCCAGAACGGCATCCATCCGCGAGGTCGGCACGGCGCTGGTGGCGATGGGCTGGCGGCCCGGCGGCTTTTCGTCGAGGCGCGAGACGTCCAGGTCGCCGTACTGGGTCAGCTCGAGCGTGCGCGGAATGGGCGTCGCCGACATGGTCAGCAGGTGCGCGCCGCCTTCGCCCGCGCCCGCCTTGGCCTGCAGGAGATTGCGCTGGGCCACGCCGAAGCGGTGCTGTTCGTCGACGACGGCGAGGCCGAGGTTGTGGAAGGCGACCTTCTCCTGGAACAGGGCGTGGGTGCCGATGGCGATGGAGATGGTGCCGTCGGCCAGTCCGCGCAGCCTGGCGGCTCGCCCTTCCCGGTCGCGGCCAATCAGGAGCGCGACCGACACGCCCGCCTTTTCGAGATCGGGAGCCAGGCGTTCGCAGTGCTGGCGCGCGAGGATTTCGGTCGGCGCCATCAGGGCGGCCTGGAAGCCGGAGTCGACGGCCGCGCCCATGGCCAGTAGGGCCACCGCCGTCTTGCCCGATCCCACGTCCCCTTGCAGGAGCCGGCCCATACGCTGGCCTGACGCCAGGTCGGCGCGGATTTCCTCGACGGCGCGGGCCTGGGCGCCCGTCAAGGCGAAGGGCAGGGCGGTCAGCAACCGCTCGGAGACCGGGCCGGGACGCAGAACCGGCGCGGCCAGGGCGCGCCGTGCGCTCTTACGCTGGGCCAGGGCCAGCTGGTGCGCCAGAAGTTCGTCATAGGCCAGCCGGCTGCGGGCGGGGGATGTGGCCTCGAGGTCGGCTTCAGTGCTGGGCGCATGGGTCGTCGCCAGGGCGGCGCGCCAGCCCGGCCAGTTTTTGCGCGCCAGCCACGCCGGCTCCTGCCATTCCGGCAGTTCGGGCGCCTTCGACAGTGCGTCGAGCGCCAGCTTGCGAACCTGCCGCGAGCTCAGGTTGGCGGTCGCGGGGTAGACGGCTTCCGTCACGGGAATCTCGGTCGCCCGCTCAGGCGGCAGGACATAGTCGGGGTGCGGGATCTGCACCTCGGACCCGAACCGCTCGGCCTTGCCGCTGACGACGCGTTTGGCGCCTGGCGGCAGGCTCTTCAGCAGGGAGTCGCCGTAGGTCCTGAAGTAGACGAGGTGGACATAGCCCGCCTCGTCGAAGGCGCGGACCTTGTAGGGTACGCCCGGTTTGGCCGAGGGAAAGTGCCGGTCGATCTCGACCGACAGGATGACGACTTCGCCCTCCTGCGCCTGGGTCGACAGGGTGCGGCGCCTCCGGATCAGGTTGTGCGGCAGGGTGAAGAGCACGTCGCGCACGTGCGGGCCGCCCGCGACGCGCAGGACCGCGGGCCGAACGCGCGCCCCCACGCCCTTCAGCGTCTCAATATCAGCGAAGAGCGGAAACAGAATCTCCGGCCGCATGTTCATGACCATAGCGGCTGGCGCACCGGCCTAGGAGCGCCTATTTCGAGCGCCCTGAACTGACTTAGCGGACGGACAAAACCGGTGGCCGAGGCCGACTCACGCCTGTCGAAACTGCGATACCGGGCGTGGCGCCGGGGCTTTCGCGAAGCGGATCTGATCCTGGGGCCATTCGCGGACTTGCGTCTGGAGACAATGAGCCCGTCTGAGCTGGACGCCTTCGAGGCGTTGCTGGACGTCCCCGATCAGGATCTCTACGGCTGGATCATGGGGCGCGAGCCGCCCGAGCCGCGCCACGACGGGCCGGTGCTCGCCGCCGTCATCGCCTTCCGCGAGGAGGCCCGCACCGTCCTCGGCCCCGACAGGCTGGGCGGCTGACGGTGAAGGACACGGATCGTATCGCCAAGGCCGAAGCCGGGCTGGAGCTGGCCGGCACGCCGGAGGGCTTCGACGCCCTGGTTGCCGCCGACCTGATGCGCGCGCGAGGCGGCCTGGCCCTGTTCGTGGCGCGCGACCTGCCGCGCGCCAACGCCTTCGCCGACAGCCTGGCCTTCTTCGGGCCTGAGATCGAGGTGGTGCGCCTGCCGGCCTGGGACTGCCTGCCCTATGACCGGATCAGCCCGTCGCCGGGCGTCGCCGCGGAGCGGATGGCCACCCTGACCCGGCTGGCGCGCAACTCGAAGAGCGAGAGACCTCTAGTCGTGGTGACCACGGCCAACGCCGCGGTTCAGCGCACGCCGCCGCGCGAGGCCATGGAACGCGCCGCCTGGTCGACCAAGGTCGGCCGTGTCGTCGACATCACCGAGCTGGAGCGCCACTTCGCCGTCAACGGCTACCAGCGCGCCTCCACCGTCTCGGACCGGGGCGAGTGCGCCATACGGGGCGGCGTCATCGACGTCTTCCCGCCGGGCGCCGAAGAGCCGGTGCGGCTGGACCTGTTCGGCGACACGCTGGAATCGATCCGGGCCTTCGATCCCGAGACTCAGCGCTCGACGAAGCAGCTGACCGAAGTCGAACTGCTGCCGGTGTCGGAAATCCTGCTCGACGCCGAAACGGTGTCGCGCTTCCGCACGCGCTGGCTGGAGCTGTTCGGCGCCGGCGGCGACGACCCGATCTACGCCGCCGTATCCGAGGGCGTGCGCCGCCAGGGCCTGGAGCACTGGCTGCCGCTGCTGCACGAGCGGCTGGAGACGGTGTTCGACTATCTGCCGGGCGACGCCGTCGTTCTGCTCGACGCCCAGGCCGAGGACGCCCGCGACGAGCGCCTCGCCATGATCGAGGACGCATACGAGGCGCGCCGGGAAATGAGCAGGGGCAAGGGCCAGCCCGCCTATCACGCGTTGGAGCCCAAGGCGCTCTACCTGACCCGCGACGAATGGGCCGAGCGGCTGTCGATCCGGCCCTGGCGGAAGTTTTCGCCCATCCACAACGACGGCCAGAACGTCATCGACCTCGGCGGGGTGCAGGGCCGGACCTTCGCCGCAGAGCGCGCGCAGGACAGCGTCAACCTGTTCGAAGCGGTCACCGCCCACGCGCAGGCTCTACAGAAGGACGGCAAGCGCGTCCTGTTCGCCTCGTGGACCGAGGGCGCGTCCGAGCGGCTCGGCTCCATGCTGGCCGACCACGGCCTGGGCGAGACGGCGCTGGCCAGGGACTGGGCCAGGGCCCGGGCGAGCAAGGCCGACAAGCCGCAGCGAATCGTCCTGCCGGTCGAGCACGGCTTCGTCGCCGGCGACCTGGCGGTCATCTCCGAGACGGACATCCTGGGTGACCGCCTGGCCCGGCCGAGGAAGAAGCGGCGCGCGGCGAACTTCCTGGCGGAGGCCTCGGGTCTCAGCCCCGGCGACCTGGTCGTTCACATCGACCACGGCATCGGCCGCTATGACGGGCTCAAGACGCTTGAGGTCCAGGACGCGCCGCACGACTGCCTGGAGCTGCAGTACGCCGCCGAGGCCAAGCTCTATCTGCCGGTCGAGAACATCGACCTGCTGACCCGCTACGGCTCCGAGAGCGAGGGCGTCACGCTGGACCGGCTCGGCGGCGCGGCCTGGCAGGCGCGCAAGGCGAAGGCCAAGGCCAGGCTGCGGGACATGGCCGAAGGCCTCATCGCCCTGGCCGCCAAGCGTGCGCTGCGCACCGGCGAGGCGGTCGATCCTCCGCGCGGCCTGTTCGACGAGTTCTGCGCCCGTTTCCCGTACGAGGAGACCGAGGACCAGCTCAACGCCATCGGCGACGTGCTCGGCGACCTGGCCAAGGGCCAGCCGATGGATCGGCTGATCTGCGGCGACGTAGGCTTCGGCAAAACGGAAGTGGCGCTGCGCGCCGCCTTCGTCAGCGCCATGAGCGGCAAGCAGGTCGCGGTCGTCTGCCCGACGACGCTGCTGGCGCGCCAGCATTTCAAGACCTTCGCCGACCGCTTCGCCGGCTGGCCTGTGAAGATCCGGAAGCTGTCGCGCATGGTGGGAACGAAGGAGGCCGCTGAGACCCGCACGGGCCTGAAGGCCGGCGAGATCGACATCGTCGTGGGCACCCACGCGGTGCTGTCCGAACAGGTCGGCTTCAAGGACCTCGGGCTGGTGATCGTCGACGAGGAGCAGCACTTCGGCGTCAAGCACAAGGAGCGGCTGAAGGCGCTGCGCGCCGACGTGCACATGCTGACGCTGACAGCCACGCCGATACCGCGCACCCTGCAACTGGCGCTTTCGGGGATCCGCGAGATGTCGATCATCGCGACCCCGCCGGTCGATCGCCTGGCGGTGCGGACCTACATCGTCCCGTTCGATCCGGTGACGGTGCGCGAGGCGCTGCTGCGCGAGAAGTACCGCGGCGGCCAAGCCTATTACGTCGCGCCGCGCCTGTCGGACCTGCCCGAGATCGAGCGCTACCTGCGCGAGCAGGTGCCCGAGGTGAAGGTCGCTGTGGGCCACGGCCAGATGTCCGCCACCCAGCTTGAGGGCGTCATGGGCGCCTTCTACGAGGGCGAGTTCGATGTCCTGCTGTCGACGACCATCGTCGAGAGCGGGCTGGACGTACCGGCGGCCAACACCCTGATCGTGCACCGCGCCGACATGTTCGGCCTGGCCCAGCTCTATCAGTTGCGCGGACGCGTGGGCCGGTCCAAGGCGCGGGCCTTCGCCTATCTGACCACGCCTCCGAACAAGGCCCTGACCGTCGGAGCGGAGCGACGCCTACGCGTGCTTCAGTCGCTCGACAGCCTGGGCGCGGGCTTCCAGCTGGCCAGCCACGACCTCGACATCCGCGGCGGCGGCAACCTGCTCGGCGAGGAGCAGTCGGGCCACATCAAGGAGGTCGGCGTCGAGCTCTACCAGCAGATGCTGGAGGACGCGGTTCAGGCGCTGAAGTCCCAGTCCGGCGAGGAGCTTGAAGACGCGCGCGGCTGGTCGCCCCAGATCAACGCCGGGGCGGCGGTGCTCATCCCCGAGGACTATGTCCCGGACCTGAACGTGCGTCTGGCGCTCTACCGCCGCCTGTCCGAGGCCGAGAAGCTGGAGGATCGCGAGTCCCTCGCTGCCGAGTTGATCGACCGGTTTGGCCCGCTGCCGCCCGAGGCCGCGCAGCTGCTGAAGGTCGTGGGCGTGAAGGGCCTGTGCCGTCAGGCGAACGTCGCCAAGATCGACGTGGGTCCCAAGGGCGCCGTCGTGGCCTTCCGCAACGACGTCTTCTCCAACCCCGCCGGGCTGGTTCAGCTGATCCAGTCGGGCGGCGGCGCGTGGAAAGTGCGGCCCGACCAGAAGGTCGTCGTCAAGGGCGAGTGGCCGACGGCCCAGGATCGGCTGGAGGCCGCGGAACGGATCGTCGGCCGCCTGGCTAAGGTGGCGTTCGCGGCCTAGGCCGATGACCGCGCGTTCAGCGCGGCGCGCTCCAGCAAGGACACCGGGCTTTCGGTCGGCATGCGCTCGGCCTCGCCGATGTCGAACTCGACCACGAACGGCGTCTTGTCCTCGCCGGCGTGGAAGGCCGTGCAGCCGATGACAGCCGCGATCCGTTCGCTGACGAGCCGCGCCTGACCCAGCCGTGTCGCAGGCAGCGCCAGCGCGAAGGTTTCCGGTGACAGGCGCGCGGCGGTGTCCTCGGCGCGGACCAGGCGCGAGATCATCGCTCCGATCTGCGGCATCGCGCGGTCGACCCAGCCGCCCTTGCGGGCCTCGGCGACGGCGCCGCGGTCGGCGACCCTGAGCACGCACACGGACAGCGGCCGGTTTCGAAGGCTCGCGGCATGGCTGATCCGCGTCAGATGCGCGGCGAAGAGTTCGCGGGTGAACAGGCCCGTCGACGGGTCCATCAGCCCGGAGTGGCGGGCCTTTTCCAGGGCTTCGCGCACATGGTTGTGGCGGCGGAAGGCGTCGGCCAGGGCCAGCACCCGCGCAGCGGTCTCCTCGACCGGCGCGTCCGGGGAGGCGACGTCCGCGACACCCCGGTTGAAGACCTCCGAGAGGTTTATCTCTTCGTCCGACCGGACGTAGAGCACCACGGGGAGATGATAGAGGCGGGTGTTCCGCTTGATGCCGGATGCGATGGAGAGCGCCTCGGCCCGCTTCTCGCCGCCCCAGAGCAGCACGCCGTCGAACTCGCGCTCATGCAGATAGTCGAAGGCCGTGTAGGGGGTGAGAGCCGCGGTCAGCTCCACCTCTTCCTTTTGCAGGACGTTCGAGAGCGCCAGGAAGCGCGGGTCCGGTTCGCCCACGGTCAGGATGCGGCGCGGCCCGCGGATCTGGTCGAGCGCCAGGCGCGCGCCGCGTTCCTCGAAGGTCTGCCGACGCAGTTCGAACTCTTCGCCCGAGACCGCCGCACGCACCAGCTGTTCCAGCCTGAGCGCCGCCTGGGCGGGATGCGCCGGCGGGGTCATCAGCAGGTCGGCGTCCTCGATCGGATGACCCAGGGCGACCACGGGGATGCGTCGGGCGCCGGCGGCCTCGCGCAGCCGCGCGACGGCGCCCGTCTCGCCCGACCGGGAATCGATGATGGCGGCTTCGAGCTCGAGATCCGCGACGGCGCGCTCTGCCGATTCGAGCGAGCGTGCGGTCACGGTTCCCCAGCCGAGCGCGTCCAGGCCATCGGCCAGCGGGGCGGCGAGGTCATCCTCCGCTGCGAGGAGGAGAACGCGGGCTCTAGGCTGCACGGAAGGGGTCGTCTCCAGGGCGCGAAGCGGAACGAGTCAGGTCTTACGCCAAGCCGCGGCCAAAGGGTATCGGCGACCCCAGTCTTGATTACGGCGACAAAACGGCCGATGGCGCTGACGATGAGTTCTGTGAACCCGCGACGCATCGGTCCGCGCAAGGTGCTCGGCGTGATCGGCCGCGCCTTCGGCCGCCTCTGGGGCCGCGACGTGATGCTCTACGTCGGCGGCGTGTCCTTCTTCGCCCTGCTGGCCGTCTTCCCCGCCGTGGCCCTGCTGGTCACCTTCTACAAGGTGGTGCTGAACCTCGGCCTCGGGATCGAACAGGCCGCGGCCCTGGCGGACGTCGTGCCGCGTGGCGCCCGCAGCCTGTTCCGCGAGGAGATCGTGCGCCTGACCGAGGCGCCCGTCAGGGCGGTATCCGCCCAGAGCGCCCTGGCCCTGGTCATCGGCGCCTACGCCGCGCATCGCGGCTTCAAGGCGGTCTTGGCCGGCCTGACCTTCATCCATGACGAAACGGACCATCACGGCTTTCTGCGGTTCAACCTCCTGGCCTTTATCGTCGCCGTCTGCGCCTTCGCGCTGTTCACCGCTGTCTCGGGCGCGGTCCTGACCATTCGGCTGATGCACGAGACGACGACGCAGGAGCCCTTCGAGGGAACGGGGCTGGATACCGAATGGCTCTGGGCCTGCCTGGGCCTGATGGCGGGCCTGACCCTGCTGTACCGGTTCGCCATGTCGCATTCGAGGAAGGTGCCGTGGCGCGCCTCGATCGGCGGGGGCGTCGCCGCGGCGATCCTGTCAATCTTCGCGTCCTGGGCCTGCGCCTATTACGTCAATGAGGTGGTGGAGCTGGGCGCGACCTACGGCTCGGTGGGCGCCGTGGTGGTCTTTCTGATCTGGCTGAGCTGGAACGTGAACGCCGTCTTCTTCGGCGGCGCCCTGGCGACCGAGATCCAGATCGCCCTGCGGGAATATCGCCTGGCCAACCCCGCGGCCAAGGCGACGGAGGAGGCCGACCTCAGCCTGTCGGAGCCGAAGCACTTCTGGTGACGCGGAAGGCGAGGACGCCGTCCCGCTCTTCAACCGAGAGGAGGTGGTGCCCGCCCTGGCCGACGAAGTGCGGCACGTCGATCCGCGCCATCGGATCGGTCGCCAGCAACTCGATCTCCTCTCCGGGCGCCGCTTCGCGCAGCGCCCGGCCGAGTTTCAGCGTCGGCGTGGGGCAGCGGTGGCCCCGCGCGTCTATGGTCCGCATCAGCCGCCAGTGACGCCCACCACCCGGTCGACGGAGCCCGTCGTCACCGAGTGATAGAGCGGCCGCGCCTGGGCGTAGATGCGTCGGGCGATCGGCTGACCCCAGTCGCCTTCCTCCATCAGCGCGGTGAACAGCGGCAGGACGAACTTGCGACGACCCATGCCCAGCAGGAATCGCTCCAGCGCCGGCGTGGCGGGCTCGTAGCGGTTCTCGATGGCGATCATCAGCCAGGCGAACAGCACCTCGGAGTTGCCGGCCTGGGACAGGCCGAGCGCCTGGTCGAGGGCGGTCAGCTGGGCGGTCGTCATCTCGTCGGGCAGGGCGCCGAGGAAGTGCTGGCGCTCCTGGGTCGTCCACTGGCCCCAGCCGGCCGGCACGGTTCCGGAGGTCGCGAAGGCATCGGCCGCCTGGCCGACAATGGCGAAGGCGGGCGAAACGGGCTCGACCGCGTTCGACGGAATGCCGGGCTGGTAGATCCACTCCTCCAGCATCAGCCGCTCCTCCAGCGCCGCATCGCCGCGAATCAGGTTGGCGCGCAGGTCGGCGAGGAAGCCCTCGGTCGTCATCGGCTGGAAGGCGTTGCGGTCGAAGTAGGAGCGGAGCCAGGCGTCGAAGCGCTCGCGGCCGGCGAGGCGCTCGATGGTGCGCAGGAACAGGGCGCCCTTCTCATAGGCGATGTCGCTCATGCCCTCGTCCGGATCGCGGCCGTCGAGGTCGAGGTGCAGCCGAGTGTCGGCGGCCGGCAGTTCCGCGATGGTCGCCTGCATGTCGCGCCAGCCGAGCGCCTGGAGCATCAGGGCGCGGTCCTGGCCGTACATGGCCTCCATGATCCGGTTCTCGAAATAGGTGGTGAAGCCCTCGTTGAGCCAGAAGTCGGCCCAGGTGGCGTTGGTCACCAGGTTGCCGGACCAGCTGTGCGCCAGCTCGTGGGCCACCAGCGAAACCAGCGAGCCGTCGCCGGCGATGATGGTCGGGGTGGCGAAGGTCAGGCGCGGGTTCTCCATCCCGCCGAACGGGAAGGACGGGGGCAGGATCAGCAGGTCATAGCGGCCCCAGCGATACTCGCCGTAAAGGCCCTCGGCCGCGACCACCATCTGCTCCAGGTCTGAGAACTCCTCGGCCGACGCGTCGAGCATCTCCGCCTCGGTGAAGACGCCGGTGCGCGGTCCGATGCCCTCGAACTCGATGTCACCGATGCCGATGGCGATGAGATAGGGCGGGACCGGGTGGTCGAGGCGGAAGCGATAGGCACGGCCGCCCGCCACGGGTTCGCCGTCCGGCGTGAGCATCTCGGCGCTCATCACAGCGCGCAGCCCTTCCGGCGCGACGATGCGGGCCGAATAGGTCTGGCGGATGCCGGGGCTGTCCTGGGTCGGGACCCAGGTGCGGGTCAGGATCGCCTGGCCCTGGCTGAACATGTAGGGCTGGTCGCCGCCGGCGGTTTGGGACGGGCTGAGCCACTGGAGCGCCGCGGCGTCCGGGCTGGTTTCGTAGTCGATCATGATCTGTCGCACGCCGGGCGTCAGGCCGATGATCAGCGGACGGCCGAGGAACTCGACCTCCTCGCCCAGCCGCCACTGGAGCGGACCGGCCTCGGACCGGACCGACCTGATGTTCAGGTCGCGTACGTCCAGCACGATCTCCTCCGCGCCGGGCGCGGTGCGGATGTCGAGCGTCGCCGTTCCCGACAGCACCCGCCGCTGGAAGTCGGCGGCCAGATCAAGGTCCACATGGGTGACTCGCGCGTCGTTCGGACGGGCGAAGGAATGGACGTCCTGGACCAGTTGAACCATCGGCGCTTCCGGAGCGGCCGGCGCGGGCGCTTCGCCCGTCATTGAGGAACAGGCGCCGAGCGAGGCGGCGGCGAGAACGGCGGCGAGGGTGCGGTACATATGAAGGCCCGGTCCGTTTGAACTGGCCAGCGTTGTAGGCGGCCCGGCCGCGCGGGGAAAGCGGGAGTGGCGCACGGGGATATTCGGCGGTAAGCGCGGTCACATGACGACAGACACTTCAGGCCTGACGCAGCTGGGCTCCGGCATTCGCGGGTTCGACAATCCGGACGAGGCCGTGCTGGAGCGCGCTCCGAACCCGCAGCGCGACGCGCTCTATCTCGCCCGCTTCACCGCGCCGGAGTTCACCTCGCTCTGCCCCGTGACGGGGCAGCCGGACTTCGCGCACCTTGTCGTGGACTATGCGCCGGACGAATGGTTGATCGAATCAAAGAGCTTCAAGCTGTTCCTTCAGAGCTTCCGTAATCACGGAGCCTTCCATGAGGACTGCACCGTAATGATCGGGCGGCGCATGGTGGAAACGGCCATGCCGCGGTGGCTGCGGATCGCCGGGTACTGGTATCCGCGCGGCGGCATTCCGATCGACGTCTTCTGGCAGACCGGCCCGGCGCCTGAGGGGCTCTGGGTCCCTGATCCCGGCGTGCCCAGCTATCGCGGACGGGGATGAGACACCCCGGCGCGCTGCCCCTCGAACGGTGGGGCCGCGATCTTCTCGAGCGTTTGCAGACGGCGGCCGATCGCAGCCGGGCCGGGCGCTACGCCTTCGAGTTCCTGATGTTCGGCCTCAAGCAGGGCTGGGCCTGCCTGTTCGGCGGGCTGATGCTGGCGCTTCTGCTGGGCACGCACCTGTGGTGGCCGGACGAGGCGCCGGTGGCGCGCTACGATTTTCTGGTGATTGGGGCGGTGCTGATCCAGCTCGCCATGCTGGGCTTCCGGCTGGAAAGCCTGGACGAAGCCAAGGTCATCCTCTTGTTTCACATCGCCGGGACGGTGATGGAGCTGTTCAAGACGGCGGCGGGGTCCTGGATCTATCCGGAGCCGAGCCTGCTGCGGATCGGTGAGGTGCCGCTGTTCTCCGGATTCATGTATGCGGCGGTCGGCAGCTACATCGCCCGCATCTGGCGCATCTTCGAGATCCGCTTCACGCACTATCCGCCGCTTTGGACGACCTGGCTCCTGGCCGCGGCCATCTACGTGAACTTCTTCGCCCACCACTGGATCTGGGATTTCAGGTGGCTGCTGTTCGCGGTCACCTTCCTGCTGTTCTGGCGGACGCGGTTCTGGTTCACGCCGGACCGCGTCCGCCGCTGGATGCCAGTGCCGCTCGGCTTCTTCCTGGTGGCCCTGTTCATCTGGCTGGCGGAGAATGTGGGCACCTTCTCGCGCGCGTGGATCTATCCGGACCAGGCCGACGGCTGGACCCCGGTCTCCCTGGCCAAGCTGGGCAGCTGGTTCCTGCTGATGATCATCAGCGTCGTGCTGGTCAGCCTGGTGAACCGGCCGGAGCCTGAGGTCAGTCCAGCCGCGAGGTGATTTCGCTCATCACCGGGCGCGCCCGCTCCAGCGGCGGTTCGGCCATCGTGCCGATGTGGACGAAGCCGGCCACCTTTTCGCCGACGGTCAGCCCAAGCAGGGCGAGGGCGCGCGGGTCGTAGCTGTACCAGTCGGTGATCCAGCTGGTCGAAAAGCCCATGGCGTCCGCCGCGTGCTCCAGGTTCATGCACACCGCGCCGGCGGAGAGCTGCTGTTCCCACACGGGGACCTTGTGGCCCTCCGTCACGCGTGACACGACCAGGATCGTCACCGGCGGGCTGGCCAGCTTGGACAGGACGTTCGCGGCCTTGGCGGGATCCGGCTGATCGGCGGCGAGGGGGCGAAGCCGCTCGACGAGCCGCGCCTTGGCGTGACCCTCGATGATCACGAACCGCCAGGGGAAGAGCTTGCCGTGGTCCGGCGTGCGGGCGGCCACTTCCAGCAAACGCGCCAGCTGCCGGGCGTCCGGGCCGGGCGCGCCCAGGGCCTGTGCGGGGGCGGACCGTCGGCGCGCCAGTCGAGCCAGCGCTGCATCATCCGCGACGGGGAGGGGGAGGGCGGCGCCGAGTTCGCTCACAGCTGCACCTGCGGCTCGGATTCCTCGTCCATAACCGGCCGCAACAGGAACCTCGTTTCGACGGTGCCCAGGCGATAGCTGGACTCGAAGTCGGGCAGACGCTCTTCGTCAGCGGTTATGATCTCTTCCAGCGCGGCCGGGTCGTCCGTGGCGAAGAGCTGCTGGCAGATCTGGGCGTCCGCGTATTCGGCCATGGCCTCGGTGAACAGGGCGCGGACCATCAACGACGCCTCCAGCGACGGCTGACCGTCCATGGTGGCCTGGATGTTCAGCTCGTCTGTCGAGCCCGAGCTGCACAACCGTCCGTCGATCAGGGTCACCACCTCGGCCACCAGAACACGGATCGCCGGCTGCTCGCTCATGACGAACATCCCGCTCTGGATCAGCGCGCCGTCCGCGCCCCCACGCAACATGTAAAGGCTTTCGCAGTCGCGCGTGTCGTCGCTCCAGTTCTCGCACCAGACCACCTCCCGGCGGGCGAGGTCGCGCACCTCGTCATCGGTCAAAGGCCGTTCCTGCGCCGCGACGGCGAAGGGGGCGGCGACAAGGCAGAGGGCGAGGGTGAGGCAGGACAATCTCGGCATGGCGTGCAAGTTAAGCGCGCCTCGACCAACCCGCCACCGGAAAGCCTGTCCCATGACCTCCGAACCCGACTGGCTGACGACTGAACGACCGGCGCCCTGGGCGCATGGGCCTGCCCGCCGGATCTTCGAGAACCCCTGGATGGAGGTGATCGAGCAGGAGGCGACCGCGCCCACCGGCCGAAGGGCGAACTATGGGTGGGTGCGTTTCCGCAATGTCGGCGTCGGCGTCCTGCCGATCCACGCCGACGGGACGGTCGTGCTGGTAGGCCAGCAACGTTTCACCCTTGCCAACTTCTCCTGGGAGATGCCCGAGGGCGGAGCACCGCTCGATGAAAATCCGTTCGAGGGCGTGAAGCGCGAGCTGGCCGAGGAGGCGCGGCTTGAGGCCGGCGTCTGGCGGCCGGCTTTGACCATGGAGCTCTCCAACTCCATCACCGATGAGCGGGCCATGACCTGGCTGGCGTGGGATCTGAGCCCGTGCGAGGGCGAGCTGGACGAGACCGAGGCGCTGGTGCTGGCGCGCGTGCCGTTTCAGGAGTTGCTGGCCGCCGTCGGCCGCGGTCAGGTGCGCGACGCCATGACGGTGGCGACGGCCTACAAGGCGCACCACATGGCGGTGACGGGCGAACTGCCGCCCGAACTGGCCCGGGCCATGCTAGGTTAGGGCGAGAGGGAGACGACCATGGCCGCCGCCATCGAAAAGCTGAAACCCCGTGACGGTCTCTGGCCGCGCCTGCAGGCCGAGGCCGCTGAGGCCGCGCGGGCCGAACCTGCGCTGGGCAGCTTGCTCCACGCCGTGATCCTTTCGCACTCGGACCTCGCGGCGGCCCTGTCCTTCCAGCTGGCGCGCAAGCTCGGGGACGCGGAGCTGGGCGCCATGGCGCTGCGCGAGGTGTGCGACGCGGCGTTCCGCTCCGACCCCGCCATCGTCGCCGCCGCAGAGGCCGATCTGCAGGCCGTGCTGGAGCGCGATCCGGCGGCCAAGCAGGCGTTGCAGCCGTTCCTCTTCTTCAAGGGCTTCCAGGCGCTGCAGGCTCATCGTGTCGCCGGCTGGCTGTGGCGCGAGGGGAGAACCACCCTGGCCATGTACCTGCAGAGCCGCGTGTCAGAGCTGTTTCAGGTCGACATCCATCCGGCGGCGAAGATCGGGTCGGGCGTCTTCCTCGACCACGGCACCGGCATCGTCATCGGCGAGACCGCCACGGTCGGCGACGACGTCTCCATGCTGCACGCGGTGACGCTCGGCGGCACGGGCGCCCAGCGGGGCGACCGGCATCCGAAGATCGGCAAGGGCGTCCTGCTCGGCGCCGGCGCCAAGGTGCTCGGCAACATCGCGATCGGCGACTACGCCAAGGTCGCCTCGGGGTCGGTCGTGCTGAAGCCGGTGGCCGCCCATTGCACCGTCGCGGGCGTGCCGGCCCGGGTGGTGAACTGCGCCGCCACGCCCGACCCGGCCCGCACGATGGACCACACCCTGGCGGACGTCGTCTACGACTTCTCGATCTGAGGGTTGGCCTGACCGGGCGACGCCGCTAGGGTCCGCGCCGATTTGATCAGCCGAGGCACGACGTGGAAGAAACCGACATCAAGCGCATCGAGATGTACCTGAAGCGCGCCTTCACCAACGGCGCGATCAACGTCAAGGCGCGCCCCAAGCAGAAGGATTCCGCCGAGGTCTACATCGGCGACGAGTTCATCGGCGTCGTCTATCAGGACGAGGACGAGGACGGCTCCTTCACCTTCAACATGGCGATCCTGGCCGAAGACCTGCCGTAGGTCGCACGCTCCAAAGCAAAAGGGCCGGCGTCTCGCGACGCCGGCCCTTCGAATGTCTGAAGCCTGTCCTCAGCGCGAGCCGAAGATGGTGTCCACGAGGCGCGAGAAGAAGCCCTTCTTCTCTTCCTTGCGGGCGTAGCTGGGCGTGGCGGGCGCGCTGGGCGCGGTCGCCGAAGCGGCGGAAGCCGGGGCGGACGCGGCTGGCGCGGCGGCTGCGGGCTTCGGAGCAGAGGCCCTGGCGGCCGGCTTCGCAGCAGCCTTCGGCTTGGCCGCGGCCTTCGGCGCGGTCGTCTTGGCCGCCGGCTTGGCGGCCGCCTTGGCGCCTGCAGGCTTCGCGCCCGCCTTGGGAGCAGCGGCCTTGGCGGCTGCCGCCTTCGGCGCGGCGGACTTCACGGCGGCGGTCGGCTTGGCCGCGGCTTTCGGCGCGCTCTTGGCGGCAGTCGTTGCGGCGGCGGCCTTGGGCGCGGCGGCCTTCGCGGCGGTCGCCTTCGGCGCGGTCGCGGCGGGCTTGGCGGCGGCCTTCGGAGCGGTGGACGTCTTGGCCGCGCTCGCAGCCGGCTTGGCCGCGGACTTGGGCTTGGCAGCCGTCGCGGGCTTTGACGCGGTGCTCTTGGCCGCCGCGGGCTTGGATGAAGTGGACTTCGCCGGACTCTTGGCCATGTTGTCGCCGACCCCTGGGATGTATGTGCGGATCCTGAACCCGGCGCGATCGCCCCGGAGAATCGCCAGCATAACGAGTCTTACCGAATGTCCGAGTCCGCCGTCCAGATTATCGCACGTGGTTCTCGCAGCCTTGCGGAGGCCGCAGCGGAGCGCATCGACGCCGATGTCCTGCTCGAGGGCGCGACCTACTCCATCCTTGAAGAGGACGAGGCCAAGGACATCTGGCGCATCGACGGCTTCCCGACGACCTTGGCCGAGGCCGAGGACATGGCCCGGATCCTGCGCGAAGGTGGTCTCGAGGTCGTGGTCGAAGACTTGATGGACGCCGACTGGATCGCCATGTCCCTGTCCGGCCTGCCGCCGGTGAGGGCCGGCCGCTTCTTCGTCTACGGCGCCCACGACAAGGGCAAGGTCCCGGCCGACACCGTCAATCTGAGGATCGAGGCGGGCGCCGCTTTCGGGACAGGCCATCACGGAACCACCGTGGGCTGTCTGGAGGCCTTCGACGAGGTGCTGGCCGCGGGATCGCCCGGCAAGGTGCTGGACGTGGGCACGGGCACTGGCGTGCTGGGCATCGCCGCCTCGGTCACCGGCACGCCGATCGTGGCCGGGACCGACATCGACGAACCTTCTGTGCGGATCGCCGCCGAAAACGCCCAGATCAACGGCGCTACCATGACCGTGGTGGAAGACGGCGACCTGAGCGACGCCGAGGTCAGCCGACACGCACCCTATGACCTGGTCTTCGCCAACATCCTGGCGGCGCCGCTGGTCCACCTCTCCGGGCCAATTCATGGCGTCCTCAAGCCGGGCGGACATGCGATCCTGTCGGGGCTGCTGCGCTCCCAGGAGGAAGAGGTGGCCGGCGCCTACACCGCGCTGGGCTTCACGGTGGAGCGCGTCATCCACCACGACGCATGGAGCGCGCTTCTGCTCAGGCGTGGTTAACCCCGGAACCGCCGCCGAGCGGCACCGTTGCGTCAGTCAATCGACACAGCGGAGCTCGCCAACCCATGAGCGACCAGGACCCCTTCCACCAGGAAACCACGCGCACCACCGTGGTCCAGCCTGACCCCCTCGCGCCCGGCGCCGGACCCGTGCGGACGCAGGAGACCATCGTCACCGACCGCCAGCCGAACCAGACGGCCTGGTGGATCGCCGGGATCGTGGCCGTCCTGGCCATCATCGCCGTCCTCTGGATGGTGCTCGCCACGGCGGGCGAACCGGCGGTCGATCCCGACGAGGTCCAGGACGCCATCGCAGACGCCCGCCTCCAGGGTCAGCTCGAAGGCGCCCAGGACAGCGTCGCCGCTGCTGCGGCGGCCGCTGATCGCGCCGCCGAAAGCGCGGCCCGCAGCGCAGCCGACGCCGTGCGAGAGCCGCCCGTGGTGGTGGTCAGCCCGCCCGCGCCTTCGGAGCCCGCGCCGCCTCCCGCCGAGGAGGTCGAGGTCGTCGTCGAGACGCCGACCGGGCAGTAACGGCCTTCCAGCCGCGCATGGCCGGGGCTAAACCTCGGTCATGCGCCAGACCTTCGAAGAAGCCACCGACCGTACCTTCGCCTCGCGCCATCTACCGAGGCTGCGCGCCGAGATGGAGGCGCAGGGTCTGGACGGGTTCATCATCCCGCACGAGGACGAGCACCAGAACGAGTACCTGCCCGCGGCCAACGACCGGCTGGCCTGGTTGACGGGCTTCACCGGTTCGGCCGGCGCCGCGGTCGTGCTGAAGGACCGCGCCGCCGTCTTCGTGGACGGTCGCTACACGCTTCAGGTGCGCGACCAGGTGGACGAGGCGCATTTCGAAATCCTCGACCTCGTCGAGGGCGGCCCGCCCGCCTTCGTGGAAGGGGCGGCCGAGGGCTCGGTGATCGGTTACGACCCGAAGCTGCACAGCCCTACCGCTCTGGAGCACCTGAAACGTGCGGCCGCAAAGGCCGGAGCTGTGCTGAAGCCGGTCGAGTCCAATCCGCTCGACGCCGCCTGGGGCCAGGAGCGGCCCGCCCAGCCGGCGGCCCCGGTCGTACCGCATCCCGAGGCGTACGCGGGCGAGTCCAGCGAATCGAAGCGTCGCCGGGTCGGCGAGAGCCTCAACCCGCTGGGGGCCGACGCGGCGGTCCTCACGGCGCCCGCCTCCATCGCCTGGCTGTTCAACGTGCGCGGCGGGGACGTCATCCGCACGCCGCTGCCGATCGGCCAGGCCATCCTCGACGCCGACGGGCGCGCCCGCCTGTTCCTCGACCCCGCCAAGGTGACCGACGAGCTGCCCGGCTGGCTCGGCAACGAGGTGGCGCTCCAGCCATCGGAGGCCTTGCCGGCGGCGCTGGACGCCCTGAAAGGCAAGAAGGTGCTCGTCGACCCGGCGCAGTCGTCGTCCTGGTATTTCGACCGGCTCGCCGCCGCCGGCGCGACGGTCGTGCGCGGCATGGATCCCTGCACCCTCCCGCGCGCGGCCAAGAACCCGGTCGAGGTCGAGGGCGCACGACAGGCCCACATCCGCGACGGCGCGGCCTTGTCGCGCTTCCTGCACTGGGTCGCGACCGAGGCGCAGGAATCCCTGCCGGATGAGGCCGAGGTGGTCCGGGTGCTCGAGGGGTTCCGTGACCAGGCGCCGGGACTCAAGGATCTGAGCTTTGACACCATCGCCGGCGCCGGACCGAACGGAGCGCTGCCTCACTACCGGCCGGTGACCCGGACGATCCGAAGGGTCGAGAAGGGCTCGCTGCTGCTCGTCGACGGCGGCGGCCAGTACCCCGACGGGACGACCGACGTAACGCGGACCATGGCCATTGGCGAGCCGACGGCCGAGCAGAAGGATCGCTTCACCCGGGTGCTGAAGGGCCACATCGCCCTGGCGCGTATCCGCTTCCCGGCGGGCACCACGGGCCACCAGCTGGATGCGCTCGCGCGCGTGCCGATGTGGATGGCGGGCCTCGACTACGACCACGGGACCGGCCACGGTGTCGGCAGCTACCTCGGCGTGCACGAAGGCCCGCAGCGGATCGCCAAGGCGGTCAATACGCAGCCGCTCCTGCCCGGGATGATCGTCTCGAACGAGCCCGGCTACTACAAGGGCGGCCACTGGGGCATCCGGATCGAGAATCTGCAGGTGGTGACCGAAGCCTCGGACATCCCGGGCGGTGAGCGGCCGATGCTGGGCTTCGAGACCCTGACCATGGCGCCGATCGATCGGCGCCTGATCGAGGTCGACCTGCTCGATCCCACCGAGCGGGCCTGGGTCGACGCCTATCACGCCGAGGTCCTGGCCAAGGTCGGACCGCTGGTGGACGGTGAGGCCGGAGCCTGGCTGGAGCAGGCGTGCGCGCCGCTGTAGCGCTCCTTGTCCTGCTGCTCGCTGCGCCGGCGACGGCCCAGGACCGGCTGCCGCGCGAAGTGCTGGACGTCATCCCGCCGTCGGAGCGGGTGACCGGCGAGCGCGGCGACATGCGCATCGTCCAGCGTGCCTGCCGCGTCGGCCCGACCCACTGGGCCCGGAGGCGCATTGTCGAGATCGCGGCCCAGGAGTGGGCGGCGTTCGGCTTCCAGACCTTCGACGCCCGTGAGGTCGAGACGCGCAGACTGCCGGAGGGTGTGGTCGCCGACAGCGCCAACCCGCTCCTGCCGGCACCGCGTCAGGCGCGGTACGGGGTCCGCTTCGGGGCCTGGGAGAGCGATCGGCGGATGGACGCCTCCGTCGCCGGCTACTGGTCGGCGACGCGCGACGGCGACGAGATTCTCGCGCGCCAGAACCGGGCCTGGCGGGACGGGGAAGGGGAAACCTACTGGGTGGAGCCCTGGTCCGCCGCCTTCGTCAGCTGGGTGATGTGCGAGGCGGGCCTCGGGGAGATGACCCAGTTCCGCCGCGACATCGGGCACTGGCGCTACATCGACCAGGCCATCGAGGCGCGCGACGGCCAGGCGCCCGAGGCTGCGTATGTCGCCTTCGAGCCCGGCGAACGGGCCATCGCGCCTGGTGATCTGCTGTGCAACGCAAGGGCGGGGACGCGCTATCAGACGCTGTCCGACCGGCGGGCGGATCAGGGCCGCCAGGCGGCCTCACACTGTGACATCGTCGTGCGGGTGGATGCCGATGCGCGTACGGCCGCGGTGATCGGCGGCAATGTCGTCAACGGCGTCAGCCTGACCATCCTGCCCCTGACCGCCGACGATGGCGGCCACCTGCGAGCGATCAGCATCGGTGACCTGGACGGCGCGCGCAGCATCTTCGCCCACCTAAGCCTGCAGGCTGATCCGATCGAGGATCTGGCGCTCGACGGCACGCAGACGATCCGCGCGCTCGCCGCGCGCTGAACCTTACGAAGGTTTCACTGGCCTCCATCGGCCATGGTGTTAGTAGCGAGCACTACTAGCAACGAGGGCAGCCGATGGACGCCGAACGGGCGCTCACCACACTGGGCTTCACCGAGACCGAAGCGGGGCTCTATTGCCAGTTGCTTCGCGGTGGGCCCGCCACCGGCTACCGGCTGGCGCGCGCCGTCGGCAAGGCGCCGGCCAACGTCTATCAGGCGCTTGCCGCCCTTGCGCAGAAGGGCGCGGTCCTGACCGACGAGGGCGAGCCCAAGACCTTCCGCGCCGCGCGGCCGGATGAGGTGCTGGCGGCGCTCGCCTCCGGATTCGAGACCCGCCGCTCGGCCGCCGAGGACGCGCTGGCCCGGTTGAAGCCCGCGCCCACCGATGATCGGGTCTATGGGCTGAAGAGCCCGGCTCAGGTTCAGGAGCGCGCGCGGGCGATGATCTCGGGCGCGTCGGAAATCCTGCTGTTCGATCTGTTTCCCGAGCCGCTGGACCTGCTCATGGACGACCTCGGCCGCGCAGCGCGCCGGGGCGTCGCGGTCGCGGGGCTGGTCTACCGCGAGACGGCGCTGCCGCCCGGAGTGGTCGGCGTCCTGTCGCATGGAGAGCCCTTCTCCGACCGCTGGCCCGGCGATCAGCTCAGCCTGGTGAGTGACGGCCGCGAGCATCTGACCGCCCTTCTGGCGCGTGGCGGAGCCGAAGTGGTCCGGGCCGTCTGGAGCGACAGCGTCTACCTGTCCTGCCTCCAACACAGCGGCATGGCGGCCGAGATCCGGCTTTCGGCCCTGAGCGACACCGAGGCCGATCCGCTGGCCCACCTGTCTCTGCTGCGATCCGCACCGCCGGGCCTGAAGGGCCTGCTGAAACCTGACCCGCTTGATGACGACATGGCTGGAGACGCCGCATGAGACGCATGATTTTCCTTCTGAACGCGAGCCTGCTCGTCGCCGGACCGGTCAGCGCTGATGAGCTGTCGGACCTGATCGCCCGCTATCGCGAATGGCGCGGCGGGCCCGCCTTCGAAGCGATGCAGGGCGTGCGCGCCGAGGGGACTCTGGCGACCGCCGGCTTCTCGGGCGAAGTGCTGATGATCGCCGAGCGCGACGGCAGCCTTCGCCAGCGGGTCGACCTTGGTGTGTTCCGCTCCGACGAGGCCCTCGACGGCGACCACGGCTGGGTCGTGAACCAGACCGGGCAGGTCGAGGACATGGCCGCCGACGGCCGCGAAGACCGCCGTCGGGACATCGCGCTGATGTTCGGATCGGCCCTGGAGGCCGACGAAGCGCTCAGCCTCGGGGCGCCGGTCGAGCGAGAGGGCCGGACCTGGTCGGTCTTGGCCGTAGATTTCGGCGACCAGGACGCGCACGAACTGCTCATCGACCCGCAGTCCGGCGAGCTGGGCTTCGTCCGCATGGTCCGTGACCGGCGGGAAAGCTGGATCGACTATGGCGACTGGCGGCTGGTCGAGGGTGTGCGCATGCCCTTCGAGGAGGTCGCCACCAGCGATCTGATGAGCACTCCCAACGTGATCCAGTGGGCCGAAGTGGACATCGACCCCGTCGTGGCCGCCGACGCTTTCGCCCGCCCGGCCGTGGAGGCCCGCTACCAGATCGCCGGCGGCGCGGACACGACGGGCTGGATCGACTACGAGTTCCACGGCGGCAATCGCATCTATCTTCCGGCGACCGTGAACGGGACCGAGACCCACGCCCTGCTCGACAGCGGCGCGGAGATGACGGTCCTGGACGCCGCCTTCGCGCGCGAACTCGGTCTCGAGACCAGCGGCGACCTGCCGGCTGTCGGCACCGGCGGCGTCGCCAGCGCGCAGCTGGCCGAAGGCGTGACCCTTGTCATCGGCGACCTGACCCTGCGCGACATGACCGTGGCGGTCATCGACCTGGCGGCGATCGCCCAGGCGCTGGGACGGCCGCTGCCGGTCATCCTCGGCAAGGACGCGTTCAATGAACTGGTCGTCGACGTGGACTTTCCTCATCACAGGATCGCCTTCCACGCGCCCGGGTCCTTCGTGGCGCCGCCGGAGGCCGTGGAGGTTCCGCTGAGCGAGGCGACCGGCGGTCTGAGATCCGTGCCTGTCTCGATCGAGGGCCGCGAACCGGTTCCGATGGATTTCGACATCGGCAACGGCGGCTCGCTGCTCGTCTTTCCAGGCTATGTCGAGGATCAGGGGCTGCTCGATGGCCGGCCGAGCTCGACCGTCATGTCCGGCGCGGTCGGAGGCATGCGCGAGGCGCAGATCGCTACTTTCTCGAGCGTCACCTTCGGTGGCGTGGAGATCCGGGACGTGCCGGCGGTCCTGCCGCCGCCCGGTCCCTCGGCGGTCGACTCCGACCGTACCGTCGGCAACATCGGCATCGGTCTGCTGGGCCGGTTCCGGCTGATCACGGACTACACCAATGATCGCCTGTGGCTCGTTCCGATCAGCGAGGCGATCAGCCAGCCCTTCGCCCGCAATCGTCTGGGCCTGAGCCTGCGCAAGGACGCCGACGCAATCGTGGTCCAGTATGTCGCCCGGAACTCGCCGGCTTCGGAGGGCGGCTGGAGCCAGGGCGAACGGATCGTCGCGATCGACAGCGTTCCCGCGGCAGGCCTGACGCCCGAGGCGCTGCGCGAGATCGTCAACGGCACCGACGGACGGACCGTACGCCTGACCCTGGAGGACGGCTCGGAACGGACGCTGGTTTCGCGGACCTACTACTGAGGCTCAGCCGCCGATCAGGGCCAGCCACTCGTCCTCGGTAAGCACGGCGACGCCGTGCTTCTCCGCCTCGGCAAGCTTGGAGCCCGCGCCCGGGCCGGCGACGACGTAGTCGGTCTTCTTCGAGACGGAGCCGGACACCTTGGCGCCGAGACTTTCGGCGCGGGCCTTGGCCTCGTCGCGGGTGAAGCGCTCCAGCGCGCCCGTGAAGACCACGGTCTTGCCGGCGACCGCACTGTCGGTCCGGGGCTTCTCGGCGTCTTCGATGCGGTCCAGTTCGGCCACCAGGGCGTCGACGACAATGCGGTTGTGAGGCTCGTGGAAGAACTCCGCGAGGGCCCGGGCCGCGACCGGGCCGACACCGCCCACGCCGGCGATCTGGAGTAGGGCGTCACCCGGCCCCTCGCGGGCGTCGCGAGCGAGCTGGCGGATGTCCGACCAGTCCTGGACCAGGCTCGCGATGGCTCGACGGGCAGGTGCGGCCACGCCCGGGAAGGCGAGGGCGATCTTCTGGTCGAGGGGAGCTTCCGGCCAAGGGTCGGCTTCCCCCGGGTCGGCCGAGGCGAGAGCGGTCAGCACCCGCTGAGACAGGCCGTGTCCTTCGGAGAGGCGGCTCCAGGCCTCGCTCGGGATCCCTTCTGACGCCGCCTCGGCCGCCGTGCGGAAGGCGTCCCAGGATCCATAGGCTCGGGCCAGGATCAGGGATGTCTGCTCGCCGATCTCGCGGATGCCCAGGCCGTAGATCAGGCGATCAAGGCTGATGACGCGGCGCGCCTCGATCCCCGCGATCAGGTTGCGCACGCTGGTTTCGCCGTAGCCGTCCTCGGCCCTGAGCGCGGCGAGCTTCTCCTCGTCGCGGGCCAGGCGGAAAATGTCGGCCGGCTCCCGGATCCAGCCGCGCTGGTGGAAGGCGATCAGCTGCTTTTCGCCGAGACCCTCGATGTCGAAGGCGCGGCGCGACGCGAAGTGTTTCAGCCGCTCGACGATCTGGGCGTCGCAGATCAGGCCGCCGGTGCAGCGGCGCACGACTTCGCCGGGCTCGCGGACCGCCTCGGACCCGCACTCCGGACAGGTGGTCGGGAACTGGAACGGCTCTCCGCGCCCCGGACGGTCGGCATCGACCACGCCGAGAATCTGCGGGATCACGTCGCCGGCCCGCTGGAGGGTCACCGTGTCGCCGATGCGGACGTCGCGGCGCGCGATCTCGTCCTCGTTGTGGAGCGTGGCGTTGCGGACCACGACCCCGCCGACGGTGACCGGCCTGAGACGGGCGACCGGTGTCAGCGCCCCGGTGCGGCCCACCTGGATGTCGATGCCCTCCAGCACCGTCGTCGCCTGTTGAGCCGGAAACTTGTGGGCGATGGCCCAGCGCGGGCTGCGTGACACGAAGCCGAGCCGCTCCTGCCAGTCGAGCCGGTCGACCTTGTAGACCACGCCGTCGATGTCATAGCCGAGCCCGGCGCGATCGCGCTCGAGCTCCCGGTAGACGCCGAGGAGGCCGGAGGCGCCGGAGACCTCCACGGAGCGAGGATTGACGGTGAAGCCCCAGGCTTCCAGCGCCTTCAGGGCGCCGGCCTGGGTCTCGGCGAAACTCCCGGAGATTTCACCCCAGGCGTAGGCGAAGAAGCGCAGCGGCCGCTGGGCCGTGATCGCGGGATCCTTCTGGCGCAGCGACCCGGCGGCGAAGTTGCGGGGGTTGGCGTAGGTCCGCGATCCGGCCGCCTCGGCCGCGGCGTTGAAGGCCGCGAAGGCGTCATTGGCCGCATAGACCTCGCCACGCACCTCGATGCGCGCGGGCCACCCCGACCCGGCCAGCCGCTCGGGCACGTCCTTGAGCGTGCGCAGGTTGGCGGTGACGTCCTCTCCGGTCCGGCCGTCCCCACGAGTGGCCCCGACCTGCAGCACGCCGTCGGCGTACAGCAGGCTGGCCGACAGTCCGTCGATCTTGGGCTCGGCCACGAAGGTGATGTCGTCCACGTCAGGCAGGCGCAGAAAGCGCGCGATGCGCGCCACGAAGTCGCGCACCTCGCCCTCGTCGAAGGCGTTGTCCAGCGACAGCATCGGCACGCCGTGACGCACAGGGGCGAACTGGGTGGAGGGAGCCGCCCCGACGCGCTGGCCCGGCGTTTCGCCCACGGCCTCGGCCAGTTCCGGGAACCGCTCTTCGATCGCGAGCGCGCGATGCTTCAGCAGATCGTAGTCGGCGTCGGAGATTTCCGGCGCAGCATGCTGATAATACAGCGTGTCGTGATGCGTCAGCTCGGCCGAGAGAGCCTCGAGCTCTTCGCGCGCCTCGGCGCCGGTCAGGCTTTCGACGGGCTTGGCGGACACCTTGACCATCAGACCACCGTGAACCCTTTGGCGAAGACGTCCTCGTCGTCGATCCAGATGGTGTTCAGGCCGGTGGCGATGGCGGAGCCCTGGATCGACGGAATGACGGCCGGTCGACCGCCGAGTTCGGTCTCGGCCTCGACGCGGCCGATAAAGCGGCTGCCGATGTAGCTTTCGTGGATGAAGGACTCGCCGACGGCTAGCCGGCCGCGCGCGTGCAACTGGGCCATGCGGGCCGAGGTGCCGGTGCCGCATGGGCTGCGGTCGATGGCCCGCTCGCCATAGAACACGGCGTTGCGTCCGTCGGCGCCTTCGCCCTTTGGCGCGTCGGCCCAAAGTACATGGCTGACGCCCCGGATGGTGGGGTCGACGGGATGCACGGGCTCGATCTGCTTGCGAAGGATCTCGCGTAGCTGTCGGGAAACCCGCACGATCTCGGAAGCGCCCATGGCGTCGAGACCCGCGTAGGGCCCCTGCGGTTCCACGATGGCGTAGAAGTTTCCACCGTAGGAGATGTCGATCTTGAGCGGGCCGAAGCCGGGGACCTCCACCTCGACATCGCGTTCGGCCAGGTAGCTCGGCACATTGCGGATGCGCACCCAGCGGACGCGATCGCCTTCCTGCTCGTACTCCAGCTCGATCAGGCCAGCGGGAACCTCGGCGACGAAGCGACCCGGCGTGCGGGGACGGATCAGGCCATGCTCCAGCCCGAAGGTGACCATGCCGATGGTCCCGTGGCCGCACATCGGCAGGACGCCTGAGGTCTCCATGAACAGGATGCCGACGTCGGCTTCGGCCCGGGTAGGCGGATAGAGAAAGCCGCCCGACATCATGTCGTGGCCACGCGGCTCGAACATCAGGCCGGTGCGGATCCAGTCGTAGCGGGCCATGAAGTCCTGACGGCGCTCGCTCATCGAGCCGCCCTCCAGGAACGGGGCCCCGCCGATCACCAGCCGGACCGGATTGCCCGCCGTATGGCCGTCGATGCAGGAGAAGACGTGGCGCATCAGGCGGCTTGCGGCAGGGCGGGCCGGCTGGCGGCCGCCGCCTCGACCATGGCGGTCACCTGCGCGCGTCGCGCGCCGGCCAGCGGCAGGCGAGGGGGCCTGACGCGCTCGGACCCCCGGCCCATGATCTGTTCCGCCAGCTTGCTCGACTGGACCAGGTCGTGTTCGGCGTCGAGGTGCAGCAGCGGCATGAACCAGCGGTAGATCTCGACCGCCGTCTTCAGGTCGCCGCGCGCGAATGCCTCGTAGAGCGCCACGGATTCCCGCGGAAAGGCGCTGGTCAGCCCCGAGATCCAGCCCTGAGAGCCGAGGATCAGGCCCTCCAGGGCGACGTCATCCAGGCCGGCCATCAGGACGAATCGCTCGCCGAAGGCGTTCTTCAGATCAGTGAAGCGACGGGTGTCCGGCGCGGACTCCTTGATGGCCACGATGTTCGGAAGGTCGGCCAGCTTCTCCAGCGCCCCCAGCCCGATCGAGACGCGGTAGGCCGGAGGGTTGTTGTAGAGCATGATCGGCAGGGCCGTGGCTTCGGCCACCGCCCGGAAATGCGCGACCAGTTCGTCCTCGGTCGGCACATAGACCATCGCTGGCAGCACCATCAGGCCATCGGCTCCGATCGATTCGGCGTCCCGCGCAAAGGCCACGGCCCGGGCCGTGGTCATCTCCGACACCCCGACGATGATCGGAACCTGGCCACGCGCCGTCCCGACTGCGACCTTCAGAACCTTTCGCTTTTCATCGGCTTCCAGGGAGTTGTTCTCTCCGCAGGTGCCGAGCGCAACGAGGCCGTGGACGCCGTCGCGGATGAGAGCCTCGAGCGTGGCGGACGTGGCGTTCAGGTCGACCGAGAGATCCGGCGCGAACTGGGTCGTGGCTGCGGGGAACACGCCTTTCCAGGCTTCGGCTTCGAACAGGCTCATGTCGCGTCTCGCCAAGGGTCCGTGCGCATCCGTATACGAGGAGCGAGACGGCGCAATCCCCAGAGGCCAGGCGGACGTGACCACCTTCATCGTCATCGGTGGCGGCCTGATCGGGGCCGCGAGCGCGCTCCGACTTCAGCAGGCCGGCTTCGAGGTGACCCTGGTCGATCCGGGAGCGGCTCGTCGCGGCGCCTCCTTCGGCAACGCCGGCCATATCGCGGTGGAGCAGGCCGAGCCCCCCGCGTCCCCCGCCACTATGCGCGGCGCGCCCGGGATGCTGTTCGGCATCGGCGGACCGCTCGACTTTCGCTGGCGGGACGCGGCCGCCTGGGCCCCGTGGGCGCTGCGGTTCGTCCGGGCGTCGACCCATGAACAGTTCGCCAGGGGAACCGCAGCCCTGTCGCGGCTCCTCGCCGACGCCGTGCCCGGTTGGCGCCGCCTGATGGCGGATGTCGGTCGACCCGGGTTGCTGCGCGAGGACGGTCACGCCGTGCTCTGGCTGGACGAGAAGGCCGCCCGGCGGGGAGGGGAGGCCTGGGGCCGGGCGATGATCGGTCCGGCGCGCTTCCGAGAGATGACACCGGATGAACTGAGAGCCTGGAGGGAGCAGCTCCCGAGCCGGCCGCCTGTCCACGGTCTCAGGTTCGACGGCACGGCGCGTCTGCGCTCGCCTGGCGAGGCGCGACGGGCGATCCTGGCCGCCTTCAGCCAGGTCGGCGGCCGCATCGTGACCGACACTGCGACGTCCATACGCGCAGGAACGGACATCGAGGTGACGACCGCCGGCGTCGGCGTACTGAAGGCCGACAGGCTCTTGGTCGCGGCCGGCGTCTGGTCAGGTCCGCTGATGCGCCAGCTGGGGCTGACCGTTCCGCTCATCGCCGAGCGCGGCTATTCAATTCAGACCCCCGCGCCTGACTGGCCGGACGATCTCCCCACGGCGGTCATCGAAGACCTGTCGCTCGTTCTGGCGCCTCACCTGGAAGGCCTGCGCTGCACCAGCCATGTCGAGTTCGGCCGGCCTGACGCGCCGCCGGACCCTCGCAAGTGGGCGCGGATCGAAGACCAGGTCCGCTCGCTGGGGTTGTCCGTGGCGCCCGACGCGCAGCGGTGGATGGGCCCGCGCCCGACCCTGCCGGACTACCTGCCGGCCATCGGGGCGCTCGAGGCGCAGCCGAGTGTCCTTTACGCTTTCGGACACCAGCACCTGGGCGTCACGCTCGCGGCCCGCACGGCGGAGAGGATCGCCGCGCTCGCCCTCGCGGGGGCGTCCGACCTCGCCGACCCGGATTTCCGAATCGAGCGCTTCGGCTAGCAACGGCTTGCGGCGAAAGGCTTTGAGGGGGTCGGGTTGCGCAACCGAACGCACGGCGCCACGTTTATGGCTTCATGTGTGGAATTGCAGGTGAGGTGCGGTTCGACGGCCAGGCCGTCGATCCAGGGGTGGTTGCGCGTATCACGGATGCGCTCTCCAGACGTGGGCCGGACTCGGCCGGACAGGTGGTCAGGGGGCGGATCGGCTTCGGCCACAGGCGCCTGAAGATCATCGATCTGTCGCCCAGATCCGAACAACCGATGGTCGACGCAGACCTCGGCCTGACGCTGGTCTTCAACGGCTGCATCTACAACTATCCCGAGCTCCGCGCGGAACTCGAGGCCAAGGGCTATCGCTTCTTCTCCCAGGGCGACACCGAGGTCATCCTCAAGGCATGGCATGCCTGGGGCGTCGACTGCGTCGACCGCCTGAAGGGGATGTTCGCCTTTGTCCTGCATGAGCGGGACACCGACCGTGTGGTCATGGCGCGCGACCGCTTCGGCATCAAACCCCTGTATCTGTCCGAGGCGCCTGGACGGCTGAGGTTCGCCTCGTCTCTGCCGGCGCTGCTGCGCGGCGGTGATGTGGATACCACGATCGATCCGGTCGCCCTGCACAGCTACATGACCTTCCATGCGGTCGTGCCGGCCCCGCGCACCATCCTCAAGGGCGTGAGCAAGTTTCCCGCCGCCACCATCCGGGTGATCGAGCCGGACGGGACGGCCACGGACCGACGCTACTGGAACCCGCCCTACGACCGCGACCCCGCCGAGGCCGGCCTGTCGGCGGAAGAATGGCGCGACCGGGTGCTGGAAAGCCTGCGCGAGGCGGTGCGTCGCCGCATGGTGTCCGACGTGCCGGTCGGCGTCCTGCTCTCCGGCGGCGTCGACTCCAGCGTCATCGTCGGCCTGCTGGCCGAGATGGGGCAGAAGGACCTGATGACCTTCTCGGTCGGCTTCGAGTCCGCCAACGGCGAGGAGGGCGACGAGTTCGTCTATTCCGACCTGATCGCCCGGCACTTCAGCACGGACCACCACAAGATCTTCGTGCCCTCGGACCGGCTGATGGAGGCGCTGCCCGGCACCTTCGCGGCCATGAGCGAGCCTATGGTCTCCTACGACAACGTCGGCTTCTACCTGCTGTCGCAGGAGGTCTCGAAGCACATCAAGGTCGTCCAGTCCGGTCAGGGCGCGGACGAAGTGTTCGGCGGCTATCACTGGTACCCCCCGCTGGTCGGGTCGACCGACCCCTTGGCGGCCTATTCGAAGGCCTTCTTCGATCGCGATCACCTCGCCCTGCGCGGCCAGCTATCGGACGAGTGGACGATCGACGCCGACGTCAGCCGGGCCTTCGTCGAGGCGCACTTCGCCCAGGCGGGCGCGAACGATCCCGTCGACAAGGCGCTACGGCTCGACTCCCAAGTCATGCTGGTCGAGGACCCGGTCAAGCGAGTCGACAACATGACCATGGCCTGGGGCCTGGAAGCGCGCGTGCCCTTTCTGGACCACGACCTGGTCGAGCTCGCCGCGCGCATCCCGCCCGAGCACAAGCTGCGCGACGGCGGCAAGGGCGTGCTCAAGGACGCCGCCCGGCTGGTGATCCCGCACGAGGTGATCGACCGCAAGAAGGGCTACTTCCCCGTTCCCGCGCTGAAATACATCCAGGGCCCCTATCTGGACATGGTGCGCGACGCCCTGTCGTCGCAGGCGGCGCGCGAGCGTGGCCTCTTCCGCCAGGAGTATCTGGACCGGCTCTTCGCCGATCCCACCGGACACATCACGCCCCTGAGGGGTTCAGAGCTTTGGCAGGTCGCGGCGCTCGAGCTGTGGCTGCAGACCCACGGCGTCTGAGGGAGGCCGACATGATGAGCACCGACACGCCCGCGCGGGCGCAAGAGCCGTTGGGCGCCTGCGCCGCGCCGCGCCGGAGCAACGTGGTGTTCGAGTGCGGCTGGGGGCGGCTGCTGTTCGGTCAGACTTTCTCGGAAGCCGGGGATCTGATCGAGGCGCTGCGGGCGGAGGCGCCTGACTGCCGGGACATCGCCCTGTACGCCCCTGATCCGCACGTGGTCATCGCCCTGGCCCCCCAGGAGCTGTTCCTGGATCCGTCCCACACCTTCCGCCTGATGCTGGAGGACCTGCGGCCTCCGGAGCGTGGACTGGCGGGCTTCGAGGTTCGTCCCCTCCGGTCGGCTGAGGAGGCCGAGGAAATGGTGCGGGTGTGGTCGGCCCGTCAGATGGTGCCGTCGCCGGCCGATTTCGCCTGCGCTCACAAGGACGACCCCGCGCTGACCTATCTGCTGGCGGTCGACTCCGCGGGCGGCCAGGTGCTGGGCGTGGTGATGGGGGTGGACCACTGCGAGGCGTTCGGCGATCCGGAGGGCGGTTCGTCGCTCTGGTGTCTGGCCGTCGATCCGCAGGCCAGTCAGCCGGGGATCGGTGAGGCCCTGGTGCGCGGTCTGGCGGAGCATTTCCGCGATCGCGGACGGGCTTTCATGGATCTGTCGGTGATCCACGACAACGCGCAGGCCATCGCCCTGTATGAAAAGCTCGGCTTCGAACGGGTCCCCGTGTTCGCCGTTAAGCGGAAGAACCCGATCAATGAGCGCCTGTTCAGCGGGCCCGTGGAGGACGAGGGGCTCAACCCCTATGCGCGGATCATCGTCGACGAAGCGCGCCGGCGTGGCGTCTTCGCCGAGGTCACAGACGCCGAAGGCGGGTTCTTCCGCCTGACCTACGGCGGCCGCTCGATCCACTGCCGCGAGAGCCTGTCCGAACTCACCTCGGGCGTAGCCGTGTCGATCTGCGACGACAAGGCGGTTACTCGACGCGTGGCGCAGCGTGCCGGCGTGGTCGTGCCCGAGCAGATCGTGGCCGGCGATGATGGCCAGTTGGCCGACTTCCTTAAGCGGCATGGGGCGCTGGTGGTGAAGCCGGCGCGCGGCGAGCAGGGGCGGGGCGTCGCGGTGGGGCTCGAGACCTTCGACGAGGTCCTGCAGGCCGTCGAGTTCGCCCGCCGCTTTTCCGACCGCGTTCTCGTGGAACAGCAGGTCCAGGGTGAGGACCTCCGTCTCATCGTCATCGACTATCAACTGGTGGCCGCCGCGATGCGTCGGCCGGCCCGGGTGATCGGTGACGGCGTCTCGACCATCCGCCAGCTCATCGAACTGCAGAGCCGCCGCCGGTCCGCCGCGACGGGCGGGGAATCGACGATACCCATCGACGCCGAGACCGAGCGATGCGTCGCCCGCGCCGGCTTCGCCCTCGGCGACGTGGCTCCAAAGGGCGTCGAGCTCTCCGTGCGCAAGGCCGCCAATCTGCACACGGGCGGGACCATCCACGACGTCACGGATCAGGTGCACCCCGCTCTGGCCGAGGCCGCGGTGGCCACGGCCCGGGCGATCGAGATCCCGGTCACCGGGATCGATTTCATGGTGCGCTCCCCGTCCGAGCCGGACTACGCCTTCATCGAGGCCAATGAGCGCCCGGGTCTGGCGAACCATGAGCCGCAGCCGACGGCCGAGCGGTTCCTGGACCTGCTCTTTCCCATGACCGTGCCTCCGGCGCTGCGGTCTCCCGGCCGGCTGGAGGCGGGCAAGTGACCAAGCTCGAAATCGACACCGACTTTCTCACGAACGAACTGGAGCGCCTTCTCAGCATCGACAGCCCGTCCGGGTACACTGACGAGGTGGTGTGGCAGACCTGCCGCGAGATCGATCGCCTCGGCTACGAGTTCGAACTGACTCGCCGTGGAGCCATCCGAGCGGTGCTGCGCGGCGACAAACGGCGGCCGGCGCGTTCGATCGTGGCCCACCTCGATACGCTCGGAGCCCAGGTGAAGAGCCTCAAGCCGAACGGCCGGTTGGAGCTTGTGCCCATCGGCCACTGGTCAGCCCGCTTCGCCGAGGGCGCCCGCTGTACGATCTACTCCGATGCGGGGGCCTACCGCGGTTCGATCCTGCCCCTGAAGGCCTCGGGGCACACCTTCAACGAAGAGATCGACACCCAACCGACCGGCTGGCCGCACATCGAGCTGCGCGTCGACGCCCTGGCCCAGACGGCGGCCGACCTGGAGACGCTCGGCCTGTCGATTGGCGACATCGTGGGGATCGATCCCCAGCCCGAGTTCCTGGACAACGGCTTCGTCGTGTCGCGGCACCTCGACAACAAGGCGGGCGTCGCCGCTCTGCTGGCCGCCATGCAGGCCATGGCGCGCGCAAACCTGAAGCCCGAGGTCGACACCTACTTCCTCTTCACGGTCAACGAAGAGGTCGGCGTGGGGGCGTCGTCAGTCATGACGCCCGACATCGCCTCCCTGGTCAGCATCGACAACGGCACGACCGCCCCGGGGCAGAACTCGCGAGAGTTCGGGGTGACCATCAGCATGGCCGATCAGACGGGACCGTTCGACTGGCACCTGACGCGCAAGCTGGTCCGGCTTTGTCAGGACAACGACATCGCCTTCCAGAAGGACGTGTTCCGCTATTATCGGTCCGACGCGGCCTCCGCCATCGAGGCGGGCGCCGACATCCGCACCGCCCTCATCACCTTCGGGATCGACGCCTCCCACGGCTACGAGCGCATCCACACCCACGCCCTCAGGTCCGTCGCTGAACTGGTGACCGCCTACGTCGCCAGCCCCGTGGAGATCCCGCGGGACGCCGAGCGCATCGGCGGGCTGGGCGGGTTCACCCACCAGCCGCAGGAACCGGCCGAGCAGGACCTGCATCCGTCCGACGACGTGCCCTATCAGGGCGAGGAGCGCCGCTGATCAGCCGCGCAGGCTGCGGAAGGTCACGGAATAGCGCAGTTCGGCCCCCGGCGTGATGCTGTGCTGCCAGTCCGTGCGCGCCGGTCCGTCCAGCAGATAGGCCGAGCGGGGCGCGAGCGCCGCCGCCGTCCGCTCCCAGCGCTCGCCCGTCTTGCGCCGAAACCTCAGCACGCACGCCGAGCCGAGCGATACGCCCACCACCTTGTCGAACTGGGGCCGGTCGCGATGCCAGCCGATGCCGGCCCCCGGCGCGTATTCCGTCACGAGGATCTGGCGAAGGTCGGCCGGCGCCAGGCCCGCGAACTCCGCCGCCTTCGCACGTAGCGGTTCAAGAAAGGCCGGGAGAGGATCAGCCTGCAGCAGCCGCCCGGCGCTGAAATCGTACCGGCCTCCGAAAGAGACGATCCGCCGGTTCCCCTGGAACCCCTGGAAGTCGAATGGCGCGAACGGCAGCTCGGCGATGGTCCGGACGAGGGCGTCTTCCTCATCGGTGGAAATCAGCCCGGCGCGGTACGCCCAGCCCTCCGGGCCCGGGGGAGGGGATAGGTCGAACAGGCTGTGCTGGGTCGGGCGAAGCGTCACCCGCTCGATATGGGGCCGAACCGCTCCATTTGCCGCGACGGCGGCGGCGCCCGTCTTCAAGGGCCGTTTGCGGTGACGCTGATCAGTGGCCTTCGGCCTCGCCGCCGCCCTGCGCGATGGCGGCGATCTGCTCTTCGAGAGCCCGGCGCGTCTCCGGCGAGCAATCGGACGCCGACGTCGCCCCGGTCGCGACGTCTCTGGGCGCGTCGTTCACGATCAGGTCCTCCACGAGGCTGGAGGCGGCGGCTCGAACGGCGGGGTCCTCGACCCCGGCGACCGCGCTGCGGGCCAGACCGGCGGCGTTGACGTCCTCCCAGCCGCAGGTCGCGGCCGCCTGCCTCAAGGTCTGGGCCGCCTCGATTCCCTGGGCGATCTCCGGATTGCTGGCCTCGAACGCCGCCCAGGCGGCGTTCCGGCCGGCCTGCTCCAGATCGACCTCTCCGCATCCCATCAGAACCAGGGCCGTCGCACCCATCACGGCAAGGACCAGTCGTTGCATGCGCGTCGCTCCTTGGAAGTCGATTCCGGGCGGCTGGCGGACAGGGTGGGATTCGAACCCACGGTGGGCTTCCACCCACGGCGGTTTTCAAGACCGCTGCCTTAAACCACTCGGCCACCTGTCCTCAGTCGAGGGCTCTAGCGGCTCACGCGCGATTAACCAAAGCGGAAAGTTCCGCGGGCATGATGGGGCGCTTCAACGGCGGGGGCGTCCCATGTTCTGGCGAATCTGCGCGGCGGTGGCGGTGGCCACCCTGGTGTCGGCCTGCGGCTTCGCAGGCGCGGAACCAGCCCCCATGCGGCCCCAGCCCTGGTCGCCGTCGCCCTCGGTCGCCGCCGAGGTGACCGATCCGGCCCCGATCGTGCGCGGAACCATGCGGCCGTACCAGATACGTGGCCGCTGGTACACGCCGGAAGCCAATGAAAACTATGATCAAACAGGCGTTGCGAGCTGGTACGGAGACGCCTTCCATGGCCGCCCGACGGCGACCGGGGAAATCTTCGACATGCATGGCCTGACGGCGGCGCATACGACCTTGCCGCTACCTTCGCTGGTCGAGGTGACCAACCTGCAGACGGGGCAGAGCATTATCGTCCGGGTCAACGACCGCGGACCCTTCGTCGACGACCGTCTGATCGACCTGTCGCGCGGCGCGGCCGACGCGCTGGGCGTCCGGGCTCAGGGTCTGGCGCGGGTGCGTGTGCGCTACGTCGGTCCGGCTCCTCGGCTCGGCGCGGCCGGTCCTGTCCAGCAGGCCGCCGTGACCACGCCCCCGCCCGCATCACGTCCGACCGAGAGCTCGGACACCACGCCCTATTTCGTTCAGGTGGGCACCTTCGGTGAACGCGACAACGCCGAGGCCCTGAGGCGTCGGCTGAGCCGCGATGGGCGCGTTCGAATCGAGGACGTGCGGGTCGGCGAGCGGTCCATGTTCCGCGTCCTGGTGGGCCCATGGGCCGGACGCGTGGAGGCCGAGCGCCAGCGGAGCGTCCTGGCGGGCCAGGGACTGTTCGACGCCATCCTGGTGGCCGCTCAATAAATCCGTCCGGCGGCCTTGCCTCCCGGGCGCGAGCCGCCATTGTGCGGCCGTGTCACGCGGACGGTTCATCACATTCGAAGGCGGGGAGGGGGCCGGCAAGTCCACCCAGGCCCGCCGGCTGGTCGAGCGGCTGAACGCGCTCGGCCTCAACGTCGTCCTGACCCGGGAGCCGGGCGGCTCCGAGGGCGCCGAGGCGCTGCGCGGCCTGCTCCTGACCGGCGAGACCGACCGCTGGACGCCCACGGCCGAGACACTGCTGATGTACGCCGGTCGGTCGGACCACCTGACGCGGCTGATCCGGCCGGCGCTCAAGGCCGGGACCTGGGTCGTCTGCGACCGCTTCTCCGATTCGACACGCGCCTATCAGGGCGCCGGGGGCGGCGTGAACCCGGCCTTCATCGAAGCCATTGAGGCCGAGGTCGTCGGCGACGACCGTCCGGACCTGACCCTGGTCTTCGACATGCCGGTCGAGCTCGGCCTTGAGCGCGCCTTCGGCCGCGAACTGTTCGAGGTGCGGTTCGAGTCCAAGGGCCTGGCTTTCCACGAGCGGCTTCGGGCCGAGTTCCTGCGCATCGCCGAGGCGGAGCCCGCGCGCTGCGCCGTCATCGATGCCGCGGGCACGCTGGACGAGGTCGACGCCCGCGTCTGGGAAGCGGTCTCCCAGCGGCTGGAGTTGGTCCCTTGAGTGACCGACCGTCGCCCCGCCAGAGCTACCATGCCCTCAAGGACGAGGCGCCCGAACGCGCCTTTCTGGACGCGCTCGAGCGCGGTCGCCTCCATCACGCCTGGATGCTCACGGGGCCGGAGGGCCTGGGCAAGGCGACCTTCGCCTACCGCGCGGCCCGACGCCTGCTAGGCGCGGCGCCCGACCCGAGGCGGGGCCTGCTGGGCTCGGACCCTGAGGATCGCGTCAGCCGCCTGGTCGAGCAGGACGCCCATCCCGACTTCCTCGTGCTCGAACGGCAGGTCGAAGGCGGCAAGACGAAGAAGTCCATCTCGGTCGAGGAGGCCCGGGCACTTCCGGAATTCTTCTCCAAGTCCCCGTCCATGGCCCGGCACCGCGTGGCCATCGTGGACGCAGCTGATGACCTGAACATCAACTCCGCCAACGCCTTGCTGAAGACACTTGAGGAGCCGCCTGAACGCAGCGTGCTGTTCCTGGTGTCGCATTCGCCGGCCCGGTTGCTCGGCACCATCCGGTCCCGCTGCCGGCGACTCACCTTCCAGCCGTGGGGCGAAGCGGCGGTCGCCGAGTGGCTGATGACCCAGACCGGACTGGCCCGCGCCGACGCCGAGGCGCTGGCGGCCATGTCCGGCGGCTCGCCGGGCCGCGCGCTTCAATTGGCGGAAGAGGGGGCCCTGGAGATTGACGCCACCGCCCGCGCCCTGGTCGAGGGCGACGCGCCGGACGACGCCGAGATGCTGCGTTTCGCCGACCGGCTGAAGGGGGCCGAGGGCCAGAACCGGCTCGAACTGCTGTTCGCCCGCCTGGCGGAGGCCGTGCGCCGACGCGCGGCCCAGGGTGGCGCGCCGGAAACCTGGGCGCGAGTCTGGGACCGCCTGACCCAGATTCCCGGCGAGACCGCCGGGCTGAACCTCGATCGCGTCGACGTGTTGTTCTCGACCCTGGCGGAGATCCGCCGCGCGCGCGCCTCATGATCATCGACAGCCACGTCAATCTGCACGCGCCTCAGTTCGACGAGGATCGCGAGGCGGTCATCGCCCGGGCCCGCGAGGCCGGCGTCGCCCTCATGGTCGAGATCTCCGACCGCCTGGCCACCTTCGAGGCGACGCACGCTCTGGCCATGGCGCACCCGGACATCTGGTGCACGGTCGGCGTCCATCCGCACGAGGCGAAGGAGGATCCCGACCTGTCGCCGCAGACCCTGGCGGAGCTGGCCGGCCGGCCGCGTGTGGTCGGCATCGGCGAATGCGGGCTGGATTTCCACTACGACCTGTCGCCTCGCGACGTGCAACTGAAGGTCTTCCGCGCCCATGTCGAGGCGGCGCGGCTGACGGGCCTGCCGCTGGTCATCCACACACGCGAGGCCGACGACGTCATGGCCCAGACGCTGCGTGAGGAGCACGCGCGCAATCCCTTTCGGCTGCTGATGCACTGCTACACCTCGGGTCCGGAGCTGGCGCGAGCTGCGGCCGAACTGGGCGCCTACTTCTCGGTGTCGGGCATCGCGACCTTCAAGGCCGCCGAGGAGGTGAGGGCGGTCATCCGCGACATGCCCGCCGAGCGGATCATCGTGGAGACCGACTGCCCCTATCTGGCGCCCGTCCCGCATCGCGGGCGGCGCAACGAGCCGGCCCTCGTCGTCCATGTGCTCGACAAGCTGGCGGAGATTCGGGGCTGGAGCCGGGAGGAGGCCGAGGCGCGGACGACCGACGCCTTCTTCGACCTGTTTGACAGGATTCCGCGTCCTTGAGCGCGCTCGAGGTCACCATCCTTGGCTGCGGATCCTCCGGCGGCGTGCCGCGCCCGAACGGCGACTGGGGCGCCTGTGATCCGAACGAGCCCCGAAACCGCCGGACCCGTTGCTCGCTGGCCGTGCGGCGTCGAGGGCCTGACGGCGTCACCACGGTCCTGATCGACACCTCGCCGGATCTGCGCCAGCAGGTGCTGTCCGCCGGGATCACGGCGATCGACGGCGTGCTCCTGACCCACGACCATGCCGACCAGACCCACGGGATCGATGATCTCCGAGCCTTCGCCTACATGGGCCGCAAGCGGGTTCCGGTTTGGATGGACGCCGCTACGTCAGAGACGCTGAAAGCGAGATTTGGCTATATTTTCGGAGGCCTGCACGGATACCCTCCGATCTGCGATGCGCGTCTCCTGAGCGCTGAGAGCGAGACAGTCGAGATCGCCGGCGCCGGCGGGGCCGTCCAGGTCAAAACCTTTCCGCAGGCCCACGGACCGATCAGCTCGGTCGGCTATCGCATCGGCGACCTCGCTTACTCGAGCGACGTGTCCGGACTGGACGACCGGGCCTTCGAGGCTCTTGAGGGGGTCCAGCTCTGGATCGTCGATGCGCTCCGGTGGACCCGGCACCCGACACACGCGCACCTTGATCAGACCCTGGCCTGGATCGCTCGCGCCCAGGTGCCGCGCGCAATGTTGACCAATCTCCACATCGATCTGGACTACCGCCGCCTATCAGACGTGACGCCGCCCAACGTGGAGGTCGCATACGATGGCTGGGTGGGTGAGCTAAGGAATTCCGTGAGTTAGGCCCATCACCTACGTGTCCGGGTCATATCGAATTTCGCATAATATATCTTAGGCGCGCCGTAGATCGGGTGCGAAAGGGCCGCCTTACGCCCTCTCCAGGCCACAGGAGAACGGAGCGACCGATCGGTAGAAGGCCTGGGCGGCCGGCGCCGTCGCGCCTTCCGACAACCGATAGGCGTGCTCGACCACCATCGCCTGCTGCTCGATGTTCAAAGAGACCCACCGGCATGTTTCGTCCGGTGTGTAGGCGTAGGCCCGTACGCCGTCGCCGGCCCTCAGTTTCGCCAGGGCCAGGTTGACCCCCTGCTGAGCCTGCCAGACATGGACCAGCTCGTGGACGAAGCTGGCGCGCGCCTTCAGCGTGCCGACCGAGAAATCCGGGAGCCAGGTCCTGGCCGGCCAGATGATCCACTCCCGCCCGAACCCCCGGCCCGGCACGAACGCGCGCACGAGAGGCGGCGGCGCCGCCAGGATCCGGATGGTGTCGAGCCTGAGCGCACTGTCGAACACCGCATCGGCCAGCGCCCGCTCGCCCGGCGTCAGTGGACGCCGCGAAAATGGCTTGCTCACGGCGCGTAGCTCGCCTCGGGCCCCACATACTCCCAGTGCCACGGCTCATAGATGTAGTTCACGAAGCCGTAGCGGTGCGCATTGGCGACGAGCCAGCGATAGGCCGGCCCTCTCGATTGGTGCAGTCGGTTGTAGGGATTGGTGGAATCGATCCCGTAGCCCGGGGCCTGCCCGACATTGATGTCGAGCGCCCAACCCGTGCGGTGCGCCGAGCACGACGCGCGCCTCAGCCCGTCGCAGTTGGAATCGTCCTCGCATCGCACCCCATCGATGTCCGGGTGCCGATAGCTGGAATAGACGGTGAGAAGCAGCGGATCGGCCGCGATCTCTGGGACCTGGGCCCGCGCGTCCGCCACCATCCGCCGATAGGCCTCGAGCGCCGCTGCCTGGGCCATGCGGCCCGGACGGCGCGCGGTTTCCTCCATGTAGTCGAACTCGACCAGATCACGGCGTTCCGGCGCATAGGGACACTCTCCCCTCACCCGGGCCATGACGAACGGCCGACGCTCCTGCCAGACGCCCTTGAAGACGTCGAAGGTCGCAGGCCCGAACACGCCGTCGGCCTCGAGCCCATATCGCGCCTGGAAGACCGCCAGCGCCGCCGCGAAGCCCGGCGAGGTCGGGGCGCAGCTGGTCCCGATCTCCTGCTGGGCCATGGGAACATAGGTTTCCCAGCCGGTTTCGCGCCCGAACGGCTCCCATTCCAGGCTGTCCAGCGTGCGCGCGTTGTGCGCCGCGGCTTCCACCCAGGCGTCCTGACCGGCGTGGCAGTCGAGGGTCTGGGCGATCGGATTGTCTTCGGCCAGCGCCGGAGTGGCGAGCGCGAGGCACGCCGCAAGCGTCATGAGCAAACGCGTCGCCAGTCCCGACATGCGCCTAGGAAGCCACGCTCCGGCCCGGCCCGCAAGCGTCCGTCAGCCGGCCAGCCGCTCCCACTCCAGGAAGTCCGGATCGTTGAGCAGGGTCCGCACATAGGCCGCCGCCGTTCCGTCGTCGCCATGGGCCGCCAGATCGAGCTGATAGTGCCGGATGCGGCAGGCCACCGGCGTGAAGAAGGCGTCCGGCATCGACCATTCGCCGAAGAGGTAGTCCCCTCCTCCGCCAAAGCGTCCCCGCGCCTCGCGCCACATGGCGACCAGCCGGCGCAGTTCGGCCGACAGGGCCTCAGACGGCGCATGCGCCGGGCCGGGCTCACCCACCATCGGGTGGTCGGGGCCCATGCCGCACTCGTTGCGCAGGGTCATGAAGGCCGAATGCATCTCGCAGGTCACTGACCGAGCCATCCAGCGCGCGTGCGCGTCGGCAGGCCACAGCTTCGCGTTCGGATAGCGCTCGGCGCACCAGACCGAGATCGACAGTGAATCCCAGATGGTCTCGCCCTCGACCTTCAGCACCGGCACCTTGCCCGACGGCGAGTGCCGGGCGATCTGTTCGGCGGTGTCGTCCCGGTTCAGCCGAACCTCCGTGGTCGTGAAATCCGCCCCGCAGCGCTTGAGCACCAGCCAGGGCCTCAACGACCAGGTCGAATAGGCGCGATCGCCGATCACCAGTTCCATCGTTTCCTCCTGAGGTCCGGCCTTTCCTTGACAGATTCGCCGCCCGGGGCCTTTAGGGGCGCCCATGATCTCCCGATACGCCCGTCCCGAAGCCGTCGCCATCTGGTCCCAAGAGACCAAATACCGCATCTGGTTCGAGATCGAGGCTCACGCCGCGACCAAGATGGCCGAGCTGGGCGTCATCCCGGCCGAGGCCGCCGACGCCATCTGGGCCAAGGGCAAGGACGCAGTCTTCGACGCCGACCGCATCGACGAAATCGAGCGCACGACCAAGCACGACGTCATCGCCTTCCTGACCCACGTGGCGGAGATCGTCGGCGAGGAAGCCCGCTTCCTGCACCAGGGGATGACGTCTTCGGACGTGCTGGACACCTGCTTCGCCGTCCAGCTGGCCCGGTCGTCCGATCTGCTGATCGCGGGCGTCGACCGGGTCCTGGCGGCGCTGGAGGCGCGCGCCAAGGAGTTCAAGTTCACACCCTGCGTCGGCCGCAGCCACGGCATCCACGCCGAACCGGTCACCTTTGGTCTCAAGCTCGCCGGCTATCACGCTGAGTTTCAACGGGCCCGTCGCCGGCTCGTGACGGCGCGCGAGGAGATCGCCACCTGCGCCATCTCCGGCGCCGTCGGCACCTTCGCCAACGTCGATCCGGCGGTCGAGGCCTATGTCGCCGACCAGATGGGCCTTCAGGTCGAGCCGGTTTCGACCCAGGTGATCCCGCGCGACCGGCATGCCGCCTATTTCGCCGCGCTCGGCGTCGTCGCCTCCTCGGTCGAGCGCCTGGCCGTCGAAATCCGTCACCTGCAGCGCACCGAGGTGCTGGAGGCCGAGGAGTTCTTCGACAAGGGCCAGAAGGGCTCGTCGGCCATGCCGCACAAGCGCAATCCGATCCTGACCGAGAACCTGACTGGCCTTGCCCGTCTGGTCCGCTCGGCGGTGACCCCGGCCATGGAGAACGTCGCCCTCTGGCACGAACGGGACATCAGCCACTCCTCGGTCGAGCGCGGAATTGGCCCCGACGCCACCATCCACCTGGACTTCGCACTGCATCGCCTGGCCGGCGTGATCGAGCGGCTGAACGTCTATCCCGAGAACATGGCGAAGAACCTCGACCGCCTCGGCGGGCTGGTCCATTCCCAACGCGTCATGCTGGCCCTGACCCAGGCCGGCGTCTCGCGTGAGGACGCCTATGCGGCGGTCCAGGAGAACGCCATGAAGGTCTGGCGCGGCGAAGGCGCCTTCCTCGATTTCCTGAGGGCGGACGATCGCGTGGTGCTGTCCGACGGCGAACTCGAGGCGCTGTTCGACCTGAGCTATCACACCAAGCACGTCGATACGGTCTTCGCCCGGGTCTTCGGTCAGGGCTGACTGCATCCATCGCCCCGTCGTCCCGTATCTCCTGACGCGTCGCCTCCCCGCGGCGCTTGCTCAGGAGAAACGACATGAAGACCATCTTCGGCCTTGTGGCCGCTTCCGCCCTCGTGCTCGCCGCCTGCAACAGCTCGGCTGACGAGGCCGCCACGACCACCGAGGCTTCCGCCGAATCCACCGCCTCGGCGGCGTCTGCGGAGACCCCGGCCGCGTCCGGCACGATCGTTGAGGTGGCGCAGGGCAATGCCGACTTCTCCACCCTGGTCAGCGCGGTCCAGGCCGCCGGCCTTGTCGAGACGCTGAACGGCGCTGGCCCCTTCACCGTCTTCGCGCCGACCAACGCCGCGTTCGAAAAGATCCCGGCCGAGACCCTGCAGGGCCTGCTCACCCCTGAGCAGCGCGACACCCTGACGGCCGTACTGACCTATCACGTGGTCTCCGGCCGCGTGGACGCCGCGACCCTGATCGAGCAGATCCAGGCTGGCGGCGGCAGCGCCACCGTCACGACCGTCCAGGGCGGCGAACTGACGGCCCGGGTGGTCGAAGGCGGCGTGGTCCTGACTGACGCCGCGGGCAACGAGAGCCGTGTCGTCCAGACCGACGTCACGGCCTCGAACGGCGTGATCCACGCCATCGACACCGTCGTCATGCCGGGCTGAGCCCCAGGCGTAAAAAAGGCCGCGTCCCGAAAGGGGCGCGGCCTGTTCGCCGGCGTCGGCCGGAAATCTACTCGCCGTTGCGGATCTGCTCGCGCGCAATGGCCATCAGCTCGTCCATCTTGGAGCGGATCTCGCTTTCGCGGACGCCCAGACCCGAGCCTTCCAGATCCTGCATGATCTTGCGGAACACATCCTCTTCGCCGGGCTGTTCGAAGTCGGACTTCACCACGGCGCGCGCGTAATCGGCGCGGCTTTCGGCGGCCAGGCCCATCTTGTCGGCGGCCCATTCGCCCAACAGGCGGTTGCGCCGGGCGACGGCCTTGAATTCCTGCTCTTGGTCGAGAGCGAACTTGGATTCGAAGCCTTGTTCGCGATTGTCGAAGGTCGTCATTTGAAAAGCAGGTCTCACGCGTATGGAGGCGCCGTCTTATCGGTCGGCGGGGCGCCGATCAATCCGCACCTTTGCGTATACGGAACTCGCCCGATGGGTGTGTCTGGAACGCCTCTAGGTGCAATTGCGAAAGGGGCGCCGTTCCGCTAAATCTCCGCCCGACCTGTTCTCACGGAATCCTGAGTCGCCTCCGCGCCGCCGTCGAGCGGCGCGTCTCGCGTTTCAGGCCCGCACCGCCCAGAGGGGCCCCGCATGACCAGCCGCCGCAAGAAGATCTACGAAGGCAAGGCCAAGATCCTCTACGAGGGTCCCGAGCCCGGCACCCTGATCCAGTACTTCAAGGACGACGCCACCGCCTTCAACGCCCAGAAGAAGGCCGTCCTCGAGGGCAAGGGCGTCATCAACAACCGCATCTCCGAATATGTGATGACGCGGCTGAACGGCATCGGCGTCCACAACCACTTCATCAAGCGGCTGAACCTGCGCGAGCAGCTGATCAAGGAAGTCGAGATCATCCCGCTAGAGGTGATCTGCCGCAACATCGCGGCCGGCTCCCTGTCCCAGCGGCTGGGCCTGGAAGAGGGCTCTCCCCTGCCCCGCTCGATCATCGAGTTCTGCTACAAGGACGACAAGCTCGGCGACCCGATGGTCACCGAGGAGCACATCACCGCCTTCAACTGGGCCTCGACCCAGGAGATCGACGACATCCTGGCGATGACGGTGCGGGTGAACGACTTCCTGACCGGCCTGTTCGCCGGCATCGGCATCACCCTCGTCGACTTCAAGATCGAGTTCGGCCGCATCTATGAGGGCGACTTCAGCCGCGTCATCCTGGCCGACGAGATCAGCCCGGACTCGTGCCGCCTCTGGGACACGGCCTCGGGCGAGAAGCTCGACAAGGACCGCTTCCGCCGCGACCTGGGCAATGTGATCGAAAGCTACACCGAGGTGGCCAAGCGCCTCGGCATCATGAAGGACATGCCGACCGTGATTCAGGGAGGTCTGCACTGATGGCCAAGGTTCGCATCCACGTCTTTCTCAAGCCCGGCGTTCTGGACGTCCAGGGCAAGGCGGTCGAAGGCGCGCTGAAGGGCCTGGGCTGGTCGGGCGTCTCCGAGGCCCGCGTCGGCAAGCTGATCGAGTTCGACCTCGAGGGCGCCGCCGACCCGGCCGCCGAGGCCAAGCGCATGTGCGAGACGCTGCTCGCCAACACGGTGATCGAAAGCTACCGGATCGAAGTCGCCTGACGACGGAGGAAAGCCATGACCTTCACCCTCACCTCGAGCAGCTTCAAAGACGGCGGGACCCTTCCAGACGCCCAGGTCAAGGCGAAGGGTGACCGTTCCCCTCACCTGAGGTGGTCCGGCGCGCCGGAGGGGACGAAGAGCTTCGCCGTCACCTGCTACGATCCGGACGCGCCGACCGGCTCCGGCTTCTGGCACTGGACCGTCGCCAACATTCCTGCGGACGTCACCGAACTGGCCGAGGGCGCCTCGCCCGACGCCATGCCCCCCGGCTGCGTCGAGGGTCGCACCGATTACGGCCCGCCCGGCTTCGGCGGCGCCGCTCCGCCTCCGGGCCACGGCCCGCACCGCTACATCTTCACCGTCTTCGCCGTGGACACCGACAAGC
>CAMPGL010000003.1 GCA_946885435.1 uncultured Brevundimonas sp.
TCGCCGAGGAGATGATCAAGCACTTCATCCGCAAGGTTCACAACCGCAAGGGCTTTGTGAACCCGAAGGTGATCGTGTGCGTGCCGTCGGGCGCCACGGCGGTCGAGCGCCGCGCCATCAATGATTCCTGCCTGAACGCCTCGGCCCGCCGCGTGGGCCTGATCGACGAGCCCATGGCCGCTGCGATCGGCGCCGGCCTGCCGATCCACGAGCCGACCGGTTCGATGGTCGTCGACATCGGCGGCGGCACCACCGAGGTGGCGGTCCTGTCGCTGTCGGGCATCGTCTATTCGCGGTCGGTCCGCGTCGGCGGCGACAAGATGGACGACTCCATCATCAGCTACATGCGCCGCAACCATAACCTGCTGATCGGCGAAACGACCGCCGAGCGCATCAAGAAGGACATCGGCACCGCGCGCGTCCCGCCGGATGGCGAGGGCCTGACCATCGAGGTCAAGGGCCGCGACCTGATGCAGGGCGTGCCCCGCGAGGTGCGGGTCTCCGAGCGCCAGGCGGCGGAAGCCCTGGCCGAGCCGGTCAGCCAGATCATAGAGGCCGTCAAGGTCGCGCTGGAAGCCACTCCGCCGGAACTGGCCGCCGACATCGCCGACAAGGGCATCATGCTCACCGGCGGCGGCGCGCTGCTGCGCGGCCTGGACACCGAGATCCGCGACCAGACCGGCCTGCCGGTCTCGGTCGCCGACGACCCGCTGTCCTGCGTCGCCATCGGCTGCGGCCGCGTCCTCGAACATCCGCGCTGGATGAAGGGCGTTCTGGACGCGACTCTGCCCTAGGACTCATAGTAGCCGGAACCCTTCTCCTCCTGCTCCGGGAGCCGCGCGGTGTCCTTCCGCGACTCGCCTTTCGAGAATCTCAAGGTGCCCCTCGGCTGGGCCGCCGGGCTGGCGCTCGTCGCGGCCGTGGCGGCGGCGATCGTTCTGTTCGTCATCGACCGATCCGAAAGCGGCCCCCGGGGCGCCAATGAATCCGTCCGCAGCGGTTTCGAGGCGGGCGCCGCGCCGGTTGGCGGCGTCTTCGCCGCGCCGGTGCGGTGGGTCGGCCAGCTGTCCGACTACATCGACGATTATTTCTTCGCCGTGGGCGAGAACCGCCGGCTGCGGGAGGAGCTCGCCCAGCTGAGAGCAGAGCAGGACGCCGTTGTCGCCTTGCGCAACCTCAACGCCCGCTACGAGGCGATGCTGGGCATCCGGGTCGAACCCGACGTGCCGCTGATCTCGGCGCGGTCGGTGTCGGAGGCGAGGGGGCCTTTCCGCCGCTCGCGTCTCATCGATGTCGGCTCGAACCGGGGCGTGGTCATCGGCAATCCAGTCATCAACGAGCACGGCCTGATCGGCCGCGTGGTTGGCGTCAGCGGCTCGGTCAGCCGCGTGCTGCTGGTCACCGACGTCGCCAGCCAGATCCCGGTCCTGGTCGGCCGGACCGATGCGCGAGCGATCATGCGCGGCGACGGGTCGGGCAACCCCAGGCTCGAATTCGTGCGGGGCGCGGACGTGCTTGAGGTGGGCGACCGGATCCTGAGCTCTGGCGACGGCGGCGGGATCCCGCGCGGCCTGCCGATCGGGGTCGCCGCGCGCGGCATCGACGGGACCTGGCGGGTCAAGCTGTTCTCGGACCGGGGCGCTATCGACTTCGTCCGGGTCATGCGTTTCGAGGACTTCAGCCAGCTGGCCAACGCCGAAGCGCTCGACGCGCCACCGCTCGCGGCGCTCGACACCGCACCGCCGCCCACCCCCGAGGTGGTCGCCCGGATCGACGACGCCGCCGGCCGACGCCGCGCCGAAGAGGAACGCCGTCGGCTCGCCGAAGAGCAGCGCCGCGAGCGCGAAGCGGCCGACGCCCGCGCCCGCGAGGCCGCCGCCGCCCAGGCCCGCCAAGCCGAGGCCGAACGCCAGGCGGCCGAGCCTCAACCGGAGGCCCCGGCCGAAGGGGAACAGGAATGAGGCGTCCCACGGCGGCGCGGCGTCCCAGCGCGGTCAAGGTCGTCGGGCCGCTCCAGTGGATCGTTTATCCGGCCCTGATCGCGGTCGCCGGCACCGTGGTGCTGGCCACGCCCATCGAGCTGTTCGGCCTGACCCTGCCGGAGCCGGTCATCCCCCTGGTGCTGGCCTTCGCCTGGCCGCTGATCCGGCCCTCGGTGCTGGCCCCTCTCGTGCTGCTCCTGCTCGGTCTGTTCCTGGACCTGTTCCGGGGATCGCCGCTGGGAATGTGGCCCCTGGCGCTGCTCGTGCCCTATGGCGTGGTGCTGCTGTCTCGCCCGTATGTGGCGGGCCAGGACACCCGGGTGCTGTTCGCCTGGTACGTCGGCGTCAGCCTGCTCGCCTTCGCCCTGGCCTATCTTGCGGTCACCCTGACCTTCGGCATGCCGCCAAGCCTGATCGCCCTATTCTGGCAGATCCTGCCGACGCTGCTGCTGTTCCCGCTGGCCAACTACCTTCTCGAGCGCTTCGACGATGGGGACCTGAGGTTCCGATGAGCGAAGAGCCGTCGATCTATTTCCAGGACGTCAACGAGCGGCAGGGCTCGTTCCTGCGGCGCACGTTTCTGCTCGGCGGCGGCGCCCTGCTGGGCCTGGGCGCGCTCTCGGCGCGACTGGCGCACCTGCAGGTCGTCGACGCCAATCGCTACGCCTCGGCCGCGACGGCCAACCGCTTCAACGACCGGCTCCAGGTCCCGCCCCGAGGCCGGGTGGTCGACAGGAACGGCGTCGTGCTTGCCGGCAATCGGCCGAGCTTCACCGTCTCCATCGTCCGCGACGCCACCCCCGACCTCGACTCCACCCTGGACCTCGTGGCGCGCCTGCTGCCCGACACCGCCGATCGACGCCGCCGCCTCATCCAGGAGGTGAACGCCGCGCCCCGGTTCGTGCCGGTGCCGGTGAAGACCGACCTGACCTGGGAGGAGTTCGCGCGCGTCAATCTGTTCGTGCACGAGCTGCCCGGCGTGCTCGCGACCATGGACGACGTGCGGTTCTATCCCTTCGGCGGCAGCTTCGCTCACGCCGTCGGTTATGTGGCCAAGGTGTCGGATCGCGACGTTGAGCGCGTCCGGGAGAGCGGCGAAGAGGTCCCGGCCATCTTCTACCACCCGGGTTTCCGCATCGGTCGCGTCGGCATCGAGCGGTCGCTCGATGAGTCGCTGCGGGGCAGCCCTGGCTATCAGCGTGTCGAGGTCGACGCCGAAGGCCGGGTCCGCGGTGAGGATCCCGAAGGCTCACAGCCGCCGACGCCGGGCGACGAGGTCGTTCTCACCCTCGACGCCGACGCTCAGAACCGGGCCCTGGAGGTCTTCGGCGAGGACTCGGGGGCGGCGGTCGCCATCGACTGCCGCACCGGTGATATCCTGTGCTTGGCCTCGTCGCCGTCGTTTGATCCGAATCTGTTCGTGTCCGGCGTGCCGACGGCCATCTATCGCGCGTGGGCGGACTACGAGCGCAACCCGCTTCTCGACAAGGCGGTCAGCGGGACCTACGCGCCCGGCTCGACCTTCAAGCCTGTCACCGGCATGGCGGCCATGCTGCAGGGGGCCGATCCCAACCGGATCATCGTCTGCAACGGGTCATTCTACCTCGGGCGTCGCTTCGGCTGCACCGGCCGGCACGGCCCGCAGGACATGAAGAACGCCATCAAGAACTCCTGCAACATCTACTTCTACACCCTGGCCGCTGAGATCGGGCCCGATGCGATCGCCGCCGTGGCCCGGCGTATGGGTTTCGGTCAGGAGTACGACATCGGCGTCGGCAGCCAGAACGTAGGCCTGGTTCCGGACAGGGAATGGCGCCGGCGCAATCCGGTGCGCGGGGACCCCAACTGGTACCCCGGCGAGTCTCCCAGCTACGGCATCGGGCAGGGCGCCGTGTCGGTGAATGCGCTCCAGCTCGCTGTCTACGCCTCCCGCATCGCCAATGGCCGCAAGCGGGTCATGCCCCGCCTCGTCAAGTCGGTGGGAGGCGTTGAGCGTCCGCTGCCGCCGTTCGAGGACCTGGGCTACGATCAGGACAAGATGCGTGTGCTTCAGGAGGGCATGGAGCTGGTCACTGACGCGGGCGGCACCGGCTTCCGCAACAGCCAATTGGGCCTAGGTGACATGCGGATGGCCGGCAAGACGGGCACCGCCCAGGTCGTCAACTACGGTTCAGGCGCGACCGGCCGGGGTGGAACCTGGGCGAGCCGGGACCACAACCTGTTCATCGCCTACGGCCCCATCGACGATCCGCGCTACGCCATTTCGATCATCGTCCAGCACGGCGGCAGTTTCGGCGGCACCGTCGCGGCGCCCAAGGCGCGCGAGATCATGCGCACCCTGATCCTCAAGGATCCTGACCTGCTGGCGCGTTTCAATGCGCCGCTGCCGGCGGACGCGCCGGCAGGCGAGGGCGGCGATCCCTCCGTCGAAACGGCCACGCCCCGATGACCGCCTCCGCCCTCACACGCCCCGGTGAACGGGACCGGCTTCCCGTCAAGGTCAGCCAGATCGACTGGCGCCTGGCCGGGCTGCTCGCAGTGGTGGCCGGCGTGGGCGGGATGATGCTCTATTCGCTGGGGGGACAGCACTGGCAGCCATGGGCGGCCGCGCACCTCATCCGCTTCGCCGCCTTGTTCGTGATGATGCTGGCGCTGGCGCTGGTCGAGCCGCGCTGGTGGTACGCCGCAGCCTATCCGACCTACGGCTTCATCCTGCTGTTGCTTCTGCTCGTGGAGTTCAGCCCCCTGGGCTACACGGCGGGCGGCGCGAAGAACTGGCTGGACATCGGTTTCACGCGCATCCAGCCCGCCGAGTTCATGAAGATCGGCGTCGTCCTTGCCCTGGCCCGCTGGTATCACGGCGCCACGGCCCAGGAGGCGCGCTTCCACTGGAAGCTGATCGTTCCCGCCCTGATCGTGGGCCTGCCGGTTCTGCTGGTGGCCAATCAGCCCGACCTCGGCTCGGCCAGCCTGATCGCGCTCACCGGCGCGGCGGTGATCTTCGTGGCGGGGCTCAGCTGGAAGCTGGTGATCGGGCTCGGGGCCGCCGCCGTCGCCCTCATCCCGCCGTTCGTGATGTTCGTCATGCACGACTATCAGAGGAACCGGGTGCTGACCTTCCTGAACCCGGAAGCCGATCCGGCAGGATCAGGCTATCAGATCGTCCAGTCCAAGATCGCCATGGGTTCGGGCGGGGCGCTTGGCCGCGGCTACGGCCTGGGCAGTCAGAGCCAGCTGAACTTCCTGCCCGAGAAGCACACCGACTTCATCTTCGCGACCCTGGGCGAGGAGTTCGGCTTCGTGGGCGCCTTCGCGCTGCTGGTCTGTTTCGCGGCCATCATCGTGATCTCGCTCCGGATCGCGGCCCTGTCCCATAACCATTTCGGCCGGATGGCGGCGGCCGGGGTGGTGGCGACCTTCACGGCCTATGTGCTGATCAACGGCGCCATGGTCATGGGGATGGCGCCCGTGGTGGGCGTGCCCATGCCGCTGCTCTCGTGGGGCGGCTCGATGATGCTCACCGTCATGATCGGGTTCGGCCTGGTCCAGAGCGTGCGGGTGCACCGCTATCTGGAGCTTCCGAAGAGCCGGGGTGTTATCTAGCGCTCATGACCGAGCGCCCGACCTCCGAACAGCTGATGCAGGCGATCGCCGACGACGATCGCATCAACGCCCCGTCCGCCGCCTCCGGCGCCGAGCCGGAATGCGCAGATTGCCCTCAGCCGGTCACCGCCTGGAGCGGCGACGACGACTCCCATGCCTTGGCCGAGGGCCTCAAGATGCAGAGCGATCCGGCGCAGTGGGCCTTCGCCCGCCTGTCGCGCCTCATCGCGGACTTCGAGTCCAAGCTGGACGAGGACCACGAGGTCGGCGCCCGGATCGTCAACGGGCCCGGCGACCTGGCCTTCGCCATCCACGACGTCGGCTTCTGGGGCCCTGACCTGATCCTGTTCATGGGCAAGAACGACCACGGCGGCCCGGTGCGCCTCATCCAGCACTACACCCAGCTGAATGTCATGCTGAGCGCACTGCCCAAGCCTAAGCCGCAGGAGCCCCCGCGTCGCATCGGCTTCGAACTCCGCGCCAAGGCCGAGAAGGCGCAGAGCGCCTAGGCGAGCCTATTGGGATTAGCTCTTCGCCGCCTCATCGGTGGCGCGGACCAGGGCGTCGATGATCCCCGGTTCGGTCGAGGCGTGACCGGCGTCGGCGACGACCTCGAACTTCGCTTCGGGCCAGGCCTTGTGCAGCGCCCAGGCGCCCGACATGGGGGTCACCACGTCGAAACGGCCCTGGACGATCCAGGCCGGGATGTGACGGATCTTGTCGATGTTCTTCAGAATCCATCCGTCCTCGGGCAAGAAGCCCCTGTTGACGAAGTACCAGACCTCCAGGCGGGCGAAGGCGACGGCGAAGTCCGGCTCGGCGAAGCGGTCCGGTCGGCCCTCGGGGCCCTTCACGCTGACCGTGTCGCCCTCCCAGCTGGACCAGGCGACCGCAGCGCGGCGGCGTTCCTCGGCGTCGTCACTGGTCAGGCGACGGTAGTAGGCGCTCACCAGATCGCCGCGCTCGGCTTCGGGGATCGGTTCCAGGAACCGGTCCCAGGCATCGGGGAAGATGTGACCCGCGCCGTCCTGGTAGAACCAGCGGATCTCCTGTTCGGTCAGCAGGAAGATGCCGCGCAGGAACAGGTTCTCGACCCGGTCCGGACGGGTCAGCGCGTAGACCATGGCGAGCGTGGAGCCCCACGACCCGCCGAATACCGACCACTTCTCGACTCCGGCCTGGACGCGGAGGCGTTCGATGTCCTCGATGAGCTTCCAGGTGTCGTTGTCGGTCAGCTCCGCGTTCGGACGTGAGTGGCCACAGCCGCGCTGGTCGAACAGCGTGACCCGCCACTTCTTCGGATCGAAGTATCGGCGCATGCCCGGATTGACCGCGCCGCCGGGGCCGCCGTGCAGGACCACGACCGGCTTGCCGTCGGGCGCGCCGCATTCCTCAAAATAGACCTGGTGCTGCGAGCCGGTGTCTATGAAGCCGGAGTTGAACGGCTCGATCTCGGGATAGAGGCCCCGGCGAGCCTTGGCGCTAACGGAATCCATGGCCGTGTTCACCGTGACTTGGCCGTGGGGTCAAGCGCGAATCCGGTCGGTCTGCTAGGCAGCATCGATGCGTTCCCTTCCCGCCACGGCGCTGGTCTACGGCCTGATCTTCGCGGGCGTCGGCGTCAGCCTGCCTTTCGCGGGCCTGTGGTTCGAGGCGCAGGGGCTGAGCGGAGTCGAGATCGCCATGATCCTGGCGACGCCCATGCTGGCCCGGGTGGTGACCGGCCCGTTCCTGGCCATCTGGGCCGACGGTCTGAAGCTGAGGCGCACGGCCTTGTTCTTCCTGGGGCTGGCCGCCGCGGCGGCCTATGCGGGCGCGCTGCTGGTCGAGGGCGTGGCTCTGTGGCTGCCGCTCTGGTTCGTCGCCTCCACGGCGTCGGCGGCGATGATCCCGCTGTCCGACGCGCTCACCCTCCGGCTGGCGCGCCGCGACGGCTTCGTCTTCGCCTGGCCGAGAGGGGTGGGGTCCTTCGCCTTCATCGTGGCCAATGTCGCCATGGGGCTGCTGCTCACGGGGGCGCCCGTGGACGCGATTCTGGTCTGGGTGGCGGTGGCTGCGGTCCTATCGGGGCTCGCGGCATTTCTGGCCCTGCCGCGAGAGCCGGTCCTGGAAACCGGCGTAACCAGCTCGCGCGATCGGCTGGCGGGCCTGGGCCGACTGGTCGCCGATCCCGCCTTCATGACCGCGGTGGCGGCGGTTGGCTTCATCCACGCCAGTCACGCCTTCTACTATGGCTTTTCGGCCATTATCTGGACGGACCAGGGCGTGTCCGAGCGGGACGTGGGCCTGCTTTGGGGCGTCAGTGTCGCGGCGGAACTCGTCCTGTTGTGGCTGGTTGAGCCCTGGCGCCGACGCAGCCCCGTAGGACCGTCGGCGCTGCTCATCATGGGGGCGGTCGCGGCGGCCGTCCGATGGGCGTTTCTGGCCATGGCTCCGCCGCTGTGGGCCCTGTGGCCCCTGCAGGCCCTTCACGCCCTCAGCTTCGCAGCCGTCTTCATCGGCGGGCTGGAGGCCGTGGAGCGGCTGAGCCCCTCGGAGAACGCGACCGCCGCCCAGATGGTGAGTTCGAGCCTGTCGGCCGGCCTGCTGATGGGCATGGCGACCCTGCTCGCAGGTCCGCTGTTCGACGCCTATGGCACGCTTGGCTATGCCGCCATGGGGGCGCTGGCCCTGCTGGGGCTGATCTGCGCCGTCGGGGTGCGCCGCGCGGTGCGGGCCGCCGTCAGCTGAGGTCGCCGACCGCCGCCTCCAGCAGGAGGAACGTCCGGCCGGACTCGGACAGCAGCAGGTGGTTCACCGTGTCGCGGTCGCCGGACCGGGCCGCCTCTGCGATGGACCCGTCGTAGTAGCGCACGAAGCGTTCGACATCGGCGCGCAGGTCCCGGTCGGTCAGGACCCGACGGGAGATCCGACGGACCGCCGCCGGCGCCACGCGCCGAACGATCTGGCGGGCTCGGTCGGGGTCGCTGGAGCCGAAGGCCTCCGCCGCCTCCTCGACGCGCGCGCGCGGCAGGAGCGCGCCGGGGTCCACACCCAGATCGAGGATCGTGGCCGTCAGGCGGGCGGTCAGGTCACGGTCGCTCTCGGCGGGCGGGGCGGCTTCCGCGGGTTCGGCTTCTGCCGCCAGGCCCGGCTCACCGGTGCCGGCCAGCAGGTCGCGCCAGGACAGCTTGTCGGTCCGGGGCGCGATGGCTTCGGGAGGCGCCTCGGCGGCGGGCTCGAAGGTGCGGCGCACTTCTTCGTCCTTGTGCGTCGGCGCCAGCTTCAGGCGGCCGCGCAGGCCGAACCCTTCCTGTGCGGGGGGCTCGGGCGCCACCGGAGGCGGGGTTTCGTGCCGCGTGGGGGCCGGAGCCTCGCGACGCAGCGGCGGGGGGGCTTCCCCGGAGACCACCCCCATGAGGCGCACGGCCTCGGACAGCATGTCGTAGTTGCGCCGGACGCGCTCCTGGAAGGCGGCGTCGACGGCCTGGGTTTCCTCCGCCGCCTTGCGGGTCGCGGCGGAAAGGGCCTCGAGGCTCTGCTCGACGGCCCCACGGATCTCGTCGATGCGGGCCTTGGCCTCCTCGGGGAGTCGCGCGGCGCGGCCGTCTATCTCGCCGAGTGCGCCTTCGACCTCGGCCAGGGCGGCGCGAGCTTCGGCGAGATTGGCTTCGAGCCGCTCGGCGATGCGTTGGGCGGCGGCTTCGCCCATGGCGGCGGTCTCGTCGACGATGCGTCGAGCAGCGGCCAGCCGCTGGTCGGCTGTCGTGTCGGCGGCCTGACCGGCCTCGAACACGGCTTCCGACAGGCGTTCCACCCGCTCGCGGGACTCGACGACCGCGGCGTCCGCGGCCTCCCGGGCCTGGGCCAGCGTATTCGAGATGACGGCCAGCGAGCGTTCAGTTTCCTGCATGGCCTCCTGCCGAGCCTGGGCGGCCAGGTCCTCGAAACGGTCGAGCGCCTCCCGGGTGCGGGCGTCGAAGGTCTTGGCCTCGCTCTGCGCCAGTTCGCCGAGGGCGCGAACCTGATCGGCGGCCGCCTCGACGAGCTGCTGCAGCGCCTGCGCGCCCTGGGTCGCGCCTTCCCCAAGCTCCGCGCCGGCGACGCGGGTGTGGGCGAGGACCTCGGTGAGCTGTGCGCGCTGGGTCTCGACCTGGGCCGAGAAGTCCTCCTGATCGCGTCGCAGGCCGAACGCCGCCTGGACCAGCGCGGCGCGCTGTTCGGAAAGCCCCTCCTCGACGGAGCGGATCTGGTCCGCCACCCCCGAACCGGCCGTTTCGAGCCGCACGGTCTGACGCGCGAGGTCGTCAGCGGCGGTGCGGGCGGCGTCCTGGGCTTCGCCGGCGGCGGTGGCCAGGTCGGCGGCGCGGGCGGCCAGCGCGGCCTCGGCTTCGCGAAGCTGGGTCTGGGCGAGGTCGGAGGCGTCGGCCACCATCCGCGCCTGACGTTCGATCGTCTCGACCACCTCGCTGGTCTGGCCTTCGAGGCGCTTGCCCAGTTCGGTCATGTCGACCCGTTCCTTGGACAGCTGGTCGGCCAGGCGACGTGCGGTGCGCTGGGCAAGGTCGGCCGCGTCGTTGAGGCGTTTGGTCTCCTCCTCCATCGCGGCGCGAAGGGCGCTGATCTCGTTCCGCGCGCGTTCGGCGGCGGCGGAGGACTCGTCGATGTCGGAGCGCAGGCCGATCAGGACCTGACCGGATTCCCGCACGGCCACGCCCGTCGGCAGGACCAGGGCGTCGACCATGTCGCGGGCGCGGCGGGCCTCACCGGCGAGGGCGGCGGCCTGGCGCATCAGATGGGCCACGACCAGCACCAGGCCGGCGGGCGCAAGGGCGATGAGGGACAACAGGGCGATCGAGACGGGTTCAAGTTCCAGCCGCCCCCCGCCCACCTCATAGGCCGCATACGAGGCCACGCCGCCGATCCACAGCAGGGCGGCGGCGATCGCTAGCGGATAGGCGGCCTTGGCGCCGCCGTCCGGCCGGACCGTGACGGAATGCATCGGCAGGCTGCTCGCCGACGGCGCGGGCGCAGTCTCGGGTTCCGGCACCGTGTCCGGCAGGGACCCCGTGTCGGCCGTCGCGGGCTCGACCTGAGCCGTGCCCGGTTCAGGGTCCTTGAGGTCCAACGGCGGGCGCGAGCGAGTCTTCATCGGTCGGTCTCTGGGGACGTCGGGCGCGCGCGAAGGCTCGCCCCTGCCGAGCGTCCGCGCGAAGTCCTTAGCCTAACGGGTGGAGACGCCGGGGCAAAGCCCGGCGAACCTCAGCAGTCCTGATTCGCGCGGAGCGCCGCTTCCGCGGGCGTCGGACGATCAGGGCAATCGTCGCTCACCCGGTGGATTTCGCGGGGCTCAGGAGCTCGACGCTCGAGGTCAACGCCCAGGTTGGCGAGCGCGGCGGTGGCGAACAGCGCGACGAGGCCGGCGATGAATTCGATGAACGCCTGCACGACCGCCTCCCCACGGCTGGAGCTGAGCCGTTCTTATGCTCTGGAACCCGTATACACGCAACGTCGTTCGGCATGAATATTCGTTCATGTGGCCGTCGCAATGCTACCCTAGGGCAAGCGGGCTTGAGGGGTGCGTCTTGCTGCTGCAACCGGGTCTGACGTGCTGGCGAACGGCCAAGGCTGATCGCGTGGCCCTGCTGGTCGAAAACGCCAGCTATTTCGCGGCCTTGAAAGAGGCGCTCGGTAAGGCTGAACGTTCGATCCAGCTCTTGGGATGGCAGTTCGATCCCCGCACCCGGCTCGATCCGCTGTCGGACGAGGAGAGCGGCCCGGAAGGCGAGGTCGGGCATCTGCTGCGCCGGATGGTTCGAGAGCGGCCCGAGCTGGATGTGCGGCTGCTCATCTGGAAGTCGCCGTTGCCGATCGCGATTTCCCAGGGACTCTATCCGCAGAAGGCGCTGCGCTGGTTCCGGCGGCGCACGGTGGACCTGCATCTGGACCCGCCCTGGGCCATCGGATCGTGCCACCACCAGAAGGTCATGGTCATCGATGAAAGGCTCGCCTTCTGCGGCGGCGGGGACATCTCCATCGATCGCTGGGACAGCGCCGACCACCTTGACGACGACGTGCGCCGATGCACGCCGTCGGGCGTCATCTGCCAGCCGCGCCACGAAGTGATGATGATGGTTGACGGCGAGGCCGCGGTGGCGCTTGGCGACCTCTTCCGCGAGCGCTGGAGGCGCGCGACCGGCGAACGGCTCAAGTCCGAGGGCGGCGCTGGCGACCCTTGGCCCGGGTCGGTCGCGCCGGACATGACCGACGTGGACATGGGCGTCTGCCGGACCGAACCGTCCATCCGCCGCCGGGCCGCCGTCCGAGAGAATGAGGCCTTGCATCTGGAATGCATTGGTCAGGCCAAGCGGCTGATCTATCTTGAGAACCAGTACTTCACCTCGCCCCTGATCGCCGCCGCCATCGCCCAGCGTCTGGAAGAACCGGATGGGCCGGAGGTGGTCATCGTCTCCACCGGCAAGAGCCCCAGCTGGTTCGACCAGGCGACCATGGACGGCGCGCGCGCGGCCATCCTGCGCACGTTGCGCAAGGCCGACATCCATGGCCGCCTGAGCGCCTGGCGCCCCCAGACGGCCAAGGGGCAGAACATCATTGTCCACTCCAAGGTCAGCATCATCGACGACAGGCTGCTGCGTGTCGGGTCGGCCAATCTGAACAATCGTTCGTGCGGCTTCGACACGGAGTGCGACGTGGCCGTGGAGCGCGAGGCCGAGGACGATTTCATCCGCTCGTTCCGACGCCGACTTATCTCGCATTTCCTAGGCGTTGACGAGGAAACCTACGGCAACGTGGAAGCGGTGAGCCGCACGGTCGGCCAGGCGATCGCGGATCTCAACACCGGCCGGATGGCGAGGCTGACGGACGATGATCCGGGCTGGTGGGGCCGCTTCATCGCGGACTACCAGCTGGGCGATCCTGCCGGCCGGTCGGACGCCTGGCGGCCCTGGCGGCGCAAGCGCCTGTCAGATCTGCTGGAGCATGAGGTTCAGGCGGCCATCGCGGACGCGGCCTCGACCTCGAAATCGATCACCAGCGGCAGGTGATCCGAAGCCATCCGCGACAGCGGATGATAGGGCGCATGGACCCGGCTGACCCGGATCTCCTCGCTGATGAAGCAGTGGTCGATGCGGATCGCGGGGAAGGCTGACGGGAAGGTCTTGACCGAACGCTCCAGGCCGCAGTGCCGCTGGGCGTCGCGCATCCGCGAGGTCAGCTGTCGATAGGGGCGCGTCAGGGAGGTGGCGTTGAAGTCGCCGACCAGCAGGGTCGGCCCCTTGCACGCGCCCAGCCAGTCCTTGCCGGCCAGGGCGGCGGCCTGCAGACGCTGTTCGCGGGGCACCAGTCCAAGGTGGGTGTTCAGGATATTGACGGGCTGGTCGTCGATCTCGACCTCGATCCACACGGCGCCTCTCGGCTCCAGGCCGGGAACGCCCTTCACCGTGGGTAGGGGCCCCGCGCGCACGAGCCGTTCCGGCAGCGTCGTCAGGATGGCGTCCCCGTACTGCTCCTCCTCAACGCGCATGGCGCAGTTGAAGTGGAAGGCCATGTTCAGCTCTTCGGCGATGGCGTGCGCCTGGTCGACGCCGTTCGTCCGGGCGCGGCCCACGTCGAGTTCTTGGAGGCAGACGATGTCCGGCTCGCAGTCGGCGATGACGGCCGCGATGCGCGGGACATCGAGACGGCGGTCGACGCCGACGCAGCGGTGAACGTTGTAGGTGAGGATTCTCGCCATGACGCGTCGCGACCCTAACGCCTGAGCCCGCGATTGGTAGCCTAGAGTTGTTCTGGCTCGACGCCCGCGGACCGCGCAGCAGCCGTGTAGGTGTTGGCCAGAAGGCAGGCGATGGTCATCGGACCGACGCCGCCCGGCACCGGAGTAATGGCGCCGGCGATGTCCACGGCCTCATCGAAGGACACGTCGCCGACCACCTTCGTCTTGCCCTGCGCGGCCAGCGCGGGGTCGGGATGCGGAACGCGGTTGATGCCGACGTCGATGACCGTGGCGCCGGGCTTGATCCAGTCGCCCCGGACGAGGCCGGCCCGGCCGACGGCGGCGACGAGTATGTCGGCGCGCCGGCAGACCCCGGGCAGGTCCCGGGTGCGCGAATGGGCGATGGTAACGGTGCAGTCCTGGGCGAGCAGCAGCTGGGCCATCGGCTTGCCCACGATGTTGGACCGGCCGACGACGACGGCTTCCAGCCCGCGCAGATCGCCGAGCGTCTCCTTGAGCAGCATCAGGCACCCCAGCGGGGTGCAGGGAACCATGGCGGCAAGGCCCGCGCCGAGCCGGCCCACATTCACCACGTGAAAACCGTCCACGTCCTTGTCCGGGTCGATCGCGGCCAGCACGGCGTTCGCGTCCAGATGATCCGGCAGCGGCAGCTGAACGAGGATGCCGTGCACGGCCGGGTCGCCGTTCAACTCGCGGATCAGCGCGTCGAGCTCGGACTGCGGCGTGTCTTCGGGCAGGGCATGGGTCACCGAGTGGAAACCCGCTTCCTCGGCCCTCAGCCCCTTGTTGCGGACATACAGGCGGCTGGCGGGATCATCGCCGACGATGACGACCGCCAGACCAGGGCGAACGCCCGACGCGCCGACCAGCCGGGCCGAGGCGTCGGTGACCCGGGAGACCAGAGCCGCGGCCGCCGCCTTGCCGTCGATAAGCCGCGCCCGGCCCATGCGTCCTCGCAGGTGAAATCAGGATTCGTGGGAACCTGTGCGGTTTACATCCGAGGACGGCGCGCGTCTATCATGCGACACCGTTCGGGGAGGCTCCATTGTCACGTCACCATCTGCTCACAGGCTCTGCGCTGGTCCTTCTGCTTGGCGGCTGCGCCGCCGCGACCACGACCTCGAACGGCTACGATTTCCCGACTCCGCCGGTGATCATGCCGGCTGATCCGCTCCCGTCCCCGGCCCAGCTTGCGCCGGCCATGCCGGCCGCTATCGGCGATACGGTCAGCGGCGAACTTGTCGAGGGAGACAGCCGCAGTGACGAAGACGGCCTGTTCGACCGCTACGTCCTCAACCTGGCCGCTGGGACGCGGGTCGAAGCGGTCATGCGCTCGGACGCCTTCGACACCTATCTGATCGTCGGCCGCGACGGACCTGACGGCTTCCAGGAGATCGCGCGCGACGACGACGGTCTCGGCGAGGGCCTGAATTCGCGCCTGCGTTTCAATGCGACCGAGCCGGGTCTGTACGAGGTGCGTGCGCGCGGCTTCGCCGGTGGCGGGAACGGCGCCTACACCCTCAGCTTCGCGGACCGCGGACCGGCGCCGTACGTGCCTCCCCCCGGCAGCATCGCTCCGGGCGCGGAAGTGCAGGGAGTCCTGGCTGACGAGGACGCCCAGACCGAGGACGACGACGTTTCGCGCTACGACGCCTACCGCTTCTCCGCTCAGGAAGGTCAACGGTTTGAGATCATCGCCCGTTCGGACGCCTTCGACACCGTTGTCGAAGTCGGCCGCGAGGACGGATACGGCGGCTGGGAGCAGCTCTTCTACGATGACGACGGGCTCGGCGAAGGCCTGAACTCCCGGCTCCGTTTCGTGGCGCGCGAGGCCGGCGATTACGTGGTCCGCCTGCGCAGTTTCGGCGGCAGCGGCCGTGGCGACTACCGGCTGGTGCTGAACGACCTGGGCCCCTTGCCGCCGCCGCAGCCGATCCAGATCGGCGGAACGGCTGAAGGCGTCCTGACCGCCGACGCCGCCGAGGACGACTACGGCCAGCGCTACGATGCCTACGCCTTCACGGCGCGCGAGGGCGATCGGCTCGAAGCCGTCGTGCGCTCTCAGGCCTTCGACACGGTGCTGGAGGTGGGCCAGGACGATCCGTCCGGCTGGACGCAGCTGGCCTATGACGATGATGGGCTGGGCGAAGGCACCGACTCGCGCGCCCGCTGGGTGGCCCAGGCGGATGGCGAGTACCAGCTGCGGGTCCGGTCCTACGCGGGCGACGCCGTGGGCGCGTACACCGTCTCGCTGGCTGACCGCGGGCCGCTTCCGCCGCCGCCGCCGCCGGGCGCCATCGCGGTCGGAGCGGAGGTCGATGGTCAGCTGGCCGACGGCGACGGCATGACGGCCGAGGAGTACGTCTATGACGACTATCGCCTGCAGGCCCGGCGCGGCCAGCGGCTGTCCATCACGCTGAGATCGGAGGAGATCGACACGCTCGTGCGCGTCGGCCGGCTGCTCTCCGACGGGTCGTTCGAGGAAATCGCCTATGACGACGACGGCGCCGGCAACCTCGACTCGCGGCTGATCTTCACGCCCGAGGCGAACGGCGCCTATGTGGTGCGCGCCACCTCCTTCAGCCCCAACACGACGGGCGCCTATCGCCTGACGGTGCGCGATCTTGGCCAGCCGCCGCGTCCGCGCCGGCTGCGGCTGGGCCAGAGCCTGGAAGGCGCTCTGACCGAGCAGGACGGGATGAGCGAGGCCGAGACCCGGTACGACGCCTATTCCTTCCGCCTCGAGGAGGGTGAGCGGGCCCAGTTCATCGCGCGGTCCGATGACTTCGACACCCTGCTGGTCGTCGCCCAACCGATGGACGACGGCACACCCGAGCTGATCGCCTACGACGACGACGGGCTGGGTGAGGGGACCAACTCCCGGTTGATCTTCACGGCGCCCGAAACCGGGACCTATGAGTTGTGGGTGTCGCCCTATGACGAAACCGGGCTCGGCGACTACTCCCTCGAGACGGCGAACATCGGGCCCACGCCCGAGCCGACGCGGATGGACTTCGGCCAGACGATCGTCGGGGAGCTGACGGCGACGGACGGCGTCACCGCGGAAGGTCCGAGCTATGACGCCTACGCGTTTACCGGTCAGCGCGGCCAGCGCATCCGGGTCGAGATGCGCTCGGGGGACTTCGACACCTTCCTGCTGCTCGGCCACTATGGCCCCGGCGGCCTTACGGCCATCGCCGAGGATGACGACGGCCTGGGCGAAGGCACGGATTCCCGCATCACCTTCACCCTTCCGGAAGATGGCGAGTACGAGTTCTGGGCCACCAGCTACGCCGTGGCCGAAGGGGGCGCCTATGAAGTGCGCCTGATCGACATGGGCCCCGCGCCCGCGCCCGGCAGCGTCGTGGTCGGCTCGACCGTTCGCGGCGAGCTTGGCGGCGAGGACGCCCAGGACGAGTACGGGTCGTACTTCGACGCCTACCGGTTCACGGCGGCGGAAGGCGAGCGGATCCGGATCACCCTGACGTCCAACGCCTTCGACTCGTTCCTGTATCTGGGGCGGATGACCGACGGCATGTTCGAGGGCGAATGGAGCGACGATGACGGCCTGTCGGACCTGAACTCGCTTCTTGAGTTCACGGCGCCGGAGGCGGGCGAATATGTCATTCGCGTCCGTAGCTACGGCCCGGGCGAGACGGGAGAGTACGTCCTGACACTGGAGCCGTCGTCGGCGGGCTAGAGCCCGGGCGACGCCTGGAGGAAGCGGCCGGCGCGGATCAGTCCTGCCGCGGCCTCCAGATCCGGTGCGAAGTAGCGGTCGGCGCCGTAGGGCGCGACCACGCTGCGGATCGCCTCGACGGCGGTCTCAAGCGTGTCGGACGAACGCAGCGGGCGGTGGAACTCCACCCCCTGGGCGGCGGCCAGCAGTTCGGTGCCCACGACCACGTCGGCGTTGTCGGCCATGTCGAGCAGCCGGCGGGCGCCGTGAGCGGCCATGGAGACGTGATCCTCCTGATTGGCGGAGGTCGGCACCGTGTCGACGCTGGCGGGATGGGCCAGCATGCGATTCTCGGCGACCAGGGCGGCGGCCGTGACCTGGGCGATCATGAAGCCGGAGTTCAGACCGGACTCCTTGACCAGAAAGGCGGGCAGGCCGCTCATCTTGGGATCGACCAGGATGGAGGTCCGGCGCTCGGAAATGTTGCCGATCTCGCAGAGCGCCATGGCGATCTGGTCGGCGGCGAAGGCGACCGGCTCGGCGTGGAAGTTACCGCCCGACAGGACGTCGCCTTCCGCGGCGAAGATGAGCGGATTGTCGGTGACGGCGTTGGCCTCGATGACCAGCGTCCGGGCGGCCATGCGGAGCTGATCCAGCACCGCGCCCATGACCTGAGGCTGGCAGCGCAGGGAGTAGGGGTCCTGCACCTTGTCGCAGCCGTCGCGGTGACTTTCGCGAATGCCGCTGCCGCCCAGCAGGTCCTTGAGCGCGGCGGCCACGTCGATCTGGCCCTGATGTCCACGCAGGGCGTGAATGCGCGGATCGAACGGGGCGTCCGAGCCCTTGAGCGCATCGACCGACAGGGCGCCGGCCGTCAGGGCGGCGGCGAAGACCTGTTCGGCCCGGGTGAGGCCGGCGATGGCTGTGGCGGTCGAGAACTGAGTGCCGTTCAGCAGGGCGAGGCCTTCCTTGGGGCCCAGCTCCATGGCCGACAGGCCGGCGCGAGACAGAGCCTCGGCGGCCTCAAGCGTCTCACCCCTGTGGTGTGCGCGGCCGACGCCGAGCAGCAGGCAGCTCATGTGGGCCAGCGGCGCCAGATCGCCCGAAGCGCCGACGGAGCCCTTGGACGGGATGACCGGCAGGACGTCGGCGTTCACCAGCGCGATCAAGGCTTCCAGCGTCTGGCGACGCACGCCCGAGGCTCCCTTGGACAGCGACGCGATCTTCAGCACCAGCATCAGGCGCACGATCGGGTCCGGCAGGTCGGCGCCGACGCCGCAGGCGTGGCTGAGCACCAGGTTGCGCTGGAGCGCCTCCAGGTCCTCGGCTGCGATGCGGGTGTCGGCCAGCAGGCCGAAGCCGGTGTTCACGCCATAGACGGTGCGGCCGGTCGTCAGGATGTCCGCGATGGCCTGTGCGCCCGCCTCCACGGCGGTCCAGGCGCTGTCGGTCAGCTCGACCGTAACGGGGCCGGACAGGGCCTGGCGGAACTGGGCGAGGCCGAGCGGCTCGGCGCCGATGACGATCCGGTTCATCAGCGGGTCTCCAGCGACGGCAGGTCCAGGCCCTGTTCGCGGGCGCAGTCGCGGGCGATCGCGTAGCCCGCGTCGGCGTGGCGCATGACGCCGGTGGCCGGGTCGTTCCAAAGGACACGCTCGAGGCGTTTGGCCGCCTCCGGCGTGCCGTCGGCGACGATGACGACCCCGGAGTGCTGGGAATAGCCCATGCCGACTCCGCCGCCGTGGTGCAGCGACACCCAGGAGGCGCCACCGGCGGTGTTCAGCAGGGCGTTCAGCAGTGGCCAGTCGGAGACGGCGTCCGAGCCGTCCATCATGGCCTCGGTCTCACGGTTCGGGCTGGCCACCGAGCCGCTGTCCAGGTGGTCGCGGCCGATCACGATGGGCCCGGACAGTTCACCCGACGCGACCATCTCGTTGAACATCAGGCCGGCGCGGTGGCGGTCGCCCAGGCCGATCCAGCAGATCCGGGCCGGAAGGCCCTGGAAGGCGATGCGCTCGCCGGCCATGTCCAGCCACCGGTGCAGGCTGGCGTTGTCCGGGAACAGCCGTTTCATGGCCGCATCGGTCTTGCGGATGTCATCCGGATCGCCGGTCAGGGCCGCCCAGCGGAACGGACCGATCCCGCGGCAGAACAGCGGACGGATGTAGGCCGGGACGAATCCCGGGAAGTCGAAGGCGTCGCTCACGCCCTCGTCGAAGGCGACCTGACGGATGTTGTTGCCGTAATCGGTGACGGGGATGCCCATCTTCTGAAAGTCGAGCATGGCCTGGACGTGGACGGCCATCGACTTGCGCGCGGCGGCCTCGACGGCGGCCGGGTCGGAAACGCGCCTGTCCTCCCACTCCTGCACCGTCCAGCCGGACGGGAGATAGCCGTTGACCGGATCATGGGCCGAGGTCTGGTCGGTGACGAGATCGGGTCGGACACCGCGCCGGACCATCTCGGGCAGGAGGTCGGCGGCGTTGCCGAGCAGTCCGATGGAGGTGGGGTTGCTCTCATCGAAGGATTTCTGGAGCAGCGCCAGCGCTTCATCCAGGGTCTCGGCCATGACGTCGAGGTAGCGGGTGCGCAGGCGGAACTCGATGCGGCTGCGCTGGCACTCGATGGTGATGCTGGAGGCGCCCGCCATCGCGGCGGCGAGCGGCTGGGCCCCGCCCATGCCGCCGAGGCCCGCTGTCAGGATCCACTTGCCCGACCAGTCGCCGCCGTAGTGCTGGCGGCCGGCCTCGGCGAAGGTCTCGTAGGTGCCCTGAACGATGCCCTGGGTGCCGATGTAGATCCACGAGCCGGCGGTCATCTGGCCGTACATGGCCAGGCCCTTGCGATCGAGCTCGTTGAAGTGGTCCCAGGTGGCCCATTTGGGGACCAGGTTGGAGTTGGCGATCAGAACGCGCGGCGCGTCCGCGTGGGTGCGGAAGACGCCGACCGGCTTGCCCGACTGGACCAGCAGGGTCTCGTCCGGCTCCAGCCGCTTTAGGGTCTCGACGATGCGGTCGAAGCTCTGCCAATCCCGGGCCGCCTTGCCGATGCCGCCGTAGACGACGAGGTCCTCGGGCCGCTCGGCCACCTCGGGGTCGAGGTTGTTCATCAGCATCCGCAGGGCGGCCTCCGCCGCCCAGGTCTTGGCGGTGCGCTCGGGCCCGCGCGGCGCCCGGATGACACGGGTGTTCTTCAGGGTCGTATCCATCGGACCTTCGAGTTTTTCGTCAGGCGAGCCGTCGGCCTTCCAGCCAGCGTTGCTGCAGCGGTGAGGCGCCGAGCCAATAGGCGAGCTCGGCAGGTTCGTCGATGTTCCAGACCGCCAGGTCGGCGGCCTTGCCGACTTCGAGCGTCCCGACTTCACCGGCGAGATCCAGCGCCGCCGCCGCGTGGCGGGTGAATCCGGCCAACGCCTCCTCGGGCGTCAGGCCGAACAGGGTGCAGGCCATGTTCATGGCCACCAGCGGCGAGGTGAGGGGAGAGGTCCCGGGGTTGCAGTCTGTGGCGACCGCCATGGCCACACCCGAGGCGCGCAGGGCCTGGACCGGCGGCGGGGTCTTGTCCTTGAGGAAGTAGTAGGCCCCCGGCAGCAGGACGGCGACCACGCCAGCCTGGGCCATGGCGGCGATCCCGTCGGGCGTCAGGTGCTCCAGGTGATCGGCGGAAAGGGCGCTGAAACGGGCCGCCAGCGCCGCGCCGCCCTGATCGGTCAACTGCTCGGCGTGGAGCTTGACCCGCAGGCCATGCGCCCGGGCGGCCTCGAACACCCGTTCGACCTCGGTGGGGGTGAAGCCGATGGACTCGCAGAAGGCGTCGACGGCGTCGGCGAGGCCCTGCTCGGCGGCCTCGGGAATGATCCGCTCGCAGATGAGGTCGACGTAGCCGGCGCGGTCATCGCGATGTTCCGGCGGCACGGCGTGAGCGGCCAATAGGGTCCGCCGGATCCGGGCGCCCGACAGGTCGCCAGCGGCGCGGAGCATCTTCAGTTCGGACTCGAGGTCGAGGCCGTAGCCGGACTTCACCTCGACGGTCGTGACGCCATTCGAGGCCAGGGCGTCGAGCCGCCTCTGGGCGGACGCGGTCAGTTCATGCTGGCTGGCCGCGCGCGTCGCGCGCACGGTCGAGAGGATGCCGCCGCCGGCCCGGGCGATCTCCTCGTAGGTCACGCCGTTCAGGCGCTTCTCCCACTCGCCGGCGCGGTTGGAGGTGAAGACCAGATGGGTGTGGCAGTCGATCAGGCCCGGGGTGATCCAGGCGCCGCCGAGGTCGGTGACCCCCTGGGCCAAGCCTTCCGCTGCGCCAGGCAGATCGGCCACGGCGCCGATCCAGGCGATTCGGCCGTCCTGGATGGCGAGCGCGGCGTCGCGGACCGCGCCGTAGGGCGTCTGGCCCGGCCTAAGGGTCGCCGCGTGGCCGCCGATCAGCAGGTGATCCCACATGACGGCTGCTCTACATGGACAGGTCCGCACCCGCTAGGTTACGGCGCAGCATGACCACTTCGGACTGTCTCGGCTGGACCTCCGTCGCCGACCTGTTGGGCGACCATCCGGACGCGCCCGTGGCCCTGATCGGCGCGCCGCTGAACGAGCGGTCGCTGACGCCGGGGCGTTGCGACCTGGGGCCGAAGGCGCTGAGGTCCGCGCTGCCGCGGATGTCGACCTATGACCTGGAGACGCGCACCGACCTCTCGGCGCTGAAGGTCCACGACGCCGGGGATGTCTTCCTGAAGGCGGTCTCGCCCGCCGACGCCTTTGGGCCCCTCAAGACCGCAGTGACCGCGCACGCGAGCCGGGGCTTAGTGATTCTGGCCGGCGGCAACAACGCCATCACCCGTCCCGGCGTGCACGGGATCGATCCCACCCTGGATCGGGTGGGGGTGCTGACGCTCGACGCCCATTTCGACCTGCGAGACACCGACTGCGGCCTGACCAACGGCAATCCGATCCAGGCGCTGCTGGAGGACGGCCTGTCTGGCGCGCGGATCAGCCAGATCGGCCTGGCGCCCTTCGCCAACACCCGCAAGGCGCACGAGAAGGCGCGCAGCGCAGGCATTTCAGTGCGCACAGCGCGCGAATGCCGTGAGGTTGGTCTGGCCGCTGCGGCGGTTCAGGAGCTGGATCGCCTTTCGGCTCTAAGTGACGTGATCTACGTCGATTTCGACATCGACGTCATCGACCGCAGCCAGTTCTGGGCGGCCCCGGGCGCCCGGCCCGGCGGGGTCACGGCCCAGGCCTTCTTCGACGCCACGCGGGCCATCGCGGCGCACCCGAAGGTGCGCGCTGTCGACCTGACAGAGTTCGATCCGTCGCTCGACCCGGGCGATGTCTCCACCCTCACCGCCGCGCGCTGGTTCTGCGAGGTGCTCGCGGGCTTCGCCACCCGTTGAGCGACGGCTTCTCCTACGAGGAGCGCGAGCCGTCGCCGGCCATCCGGCCCTGGGTGCGGCGCATCTGGACCTATACGCGCGCCGAAGCGGACGCCGAGCCTCAGCCGATCTGCGCCGACGGTTGTCCGGAGGTCATCTTCGACCTTGGACCTCCGCACGAGGAGCGCAGGGCGGGCGGGGCGTTGGCGTTACAGCCTCAGGCCATGTTCGTGGGCCAGCTGACGCGCCCGCTGTGGATCCAGGCGCCGGGGCCCACGCGCGTGTTCGCCGTGCGTTTCGAGCCGGACGGCGCCTTCGAATGGCTCGGCCGGCCCATCCACGCGGCCACGGACACGCACCTCGACCTGATGGAACTGCGGCCGGAGTGGACGCGCCGGATGCTGACGGAGCTGCAGCGCGCGGTTGATCCGCTCGCGGCGCTGGAGTCCGGCGTCGCCGAGGACCTGGACGGGGCGGCGCCGCCCGATCCGACGGTGCGCGCCGCCATCAACGCCCTCTACGACGACCAGCTCGTCAGCCTCGATCGGGCCGGACAGCGCCGGTTCCTGAAGCGCGTTGGCATCCCGGCCCGCACGCTCCGGGCCATCCTGCGCTTCCGCAAGGTCTTCGACGCCATAGACGCGGACGGGGAAGGCGGCTGGGTCGCCGCCGCGCTGGCCGCCGGCTATTTCGACCAACCCCAGATGGCGCGTGATTTCCGGCGCTTCCTGGGCCTGACCGCGACGGAATGGGCGAGGCAGAAGGCGGGTCTGGCGCGCGCGCTGGTGTCGCATTCCTACAAGCCGAAGGATCCGGCGTCGCATTAGGAAGGCCGGGTCGCCACGGAGGGGTCCCATGCTCATCTCGCTCATCGCCGCCGCCCAGCTCGCCACCACGCCCGCGTCCGACCTGAACTGGGTCGCCGGCTACTGGCTGTCCTGCGAGGGCGGTCGGGAAGTCGCCGAATACTGGTCCGACGCGCGCGGCGGCATCCTGTTCAACACCACGGTCAATCTGCACGGGGGCCGGGTCACCTCCGAGCGGACCCAGTTCGCCACCGTCGAGGGCCGGCTGTCCTTCATCTATGAACCCACGGGCGCTCGCACGGTCTTTCCGCTCGTGGAGCTTGAGGGCCGACGGGCGGTCTTCGACAACCCTGAAAACGACTTCCCGCAACGGGTCATCTATTCGCGCGAGGGCGATGTCTTGACCGGGCGTATCGAAGGGACCATCGACGGCGAGCCGCGGTCGATGGAGTGGGTCTATCAGGCCGCGGAACTGAATGCGCGCTGCCCGGGGACCTGAATGCGTCTGGAAGAAGTGATCGCCGAGTTCAGGTCCGTCGGGGCCCTTCGTGAAGGGCACTTCGTCCTCTCCTCCGGTCTGCACAGCCCGGTCTTCCTGCAGAAGAACCTCGTCTTCGCTCATCCCGACAGGTGTGAAAGGCTGTGCCGGGCCCTGGCCGAGCGCGTCCGCGAAGAGGTCGGCGAGGTCGATGTAGTCGTGTCTCCGGCCGTCGGTGGCATCATCCCCGGCTACGAGACGGCGCGCCACCTGGGCGTTCCGGCCCTTTATGTCGAGCGCGTGGACGGCAGCTTCGCCCTGCGACGCGGGTTCACGCTCGAGCCGGGCCAGCGGGTGCTGATGGTCGAGGACATCGTCACGACCGGCCTGTCGTCGCGCGAATGTATCACCGCCATCCGCGAGGCGGGCGGACAGGTGGTCGCCGCCGCCTGTGTGGTCGACCGCTCGGGCGGCAAGGTGGACGTGGGCGTGCCGCTGATCGCGCTGGCGCGCCTGGCGGTGCCGGCCTATCCGGCCGATCAGCTGCCGCCGGAACTGGCGGCCATCCCGATCGAGGACCCCGGCAGCCGGAGGCTGAAGGCGTGACCCGGCCGCTTCGGCTCGGGGTCAACATCGACCACGTGGCCACTGTCCGGAACGCCCGGGGCGGGGAGCTGCCCGACCCGGTGCGCGCGGCCGAGCTGGCCCTGGCGGCGGGCGCCGACGGCATCACGGCGCACCTGCGCGAGGATCGTCGGCACATCTCCGATCAGGACATCGAACGGCTGTCCGATCTGCTGGGACGGCAGAAGCGGCCCCTGAACCTCGAGATGGCGGTGACCGAGGAAATGGTCGCCATCGCGCTTCGCCATCGCCCGCCCGCCGTGTGCCTCGTGCCGGAGCGCCGCGAGGAACGGACAACCGAGGGCGGCCTCGATGTCGCCGGCGGGCACAACTGGATCACGCCGGCTGTGTCGCGGCTGCGCGACGCCGGCAGTCGCGTCTCGCTCTTCATCGGCGCCGACAGGCAGCAGATCGAGGCCGCGGCCCGGGCCGGCGCCCAGGTGGTCGAGCTTCACACCGGGGCCTACTGCGACCTGCTGCGCGACGGCGAGGCAGAGGCGGCGGCCAAGGCCCTGCAGGCGCTCCGTGACTGCGCAGCCCTTTCGGCCGACCTCGGGCTGGAAGTCCACGCCGGCCACGGCCTGGACTTCGAGACGGCCGCCCACCTGGCCTCGGTGCCCGAAGTGGTCGAACTGAACATCGGGCATTTCCTGATCGGGGAGGCGATCTTCGTGGGCCTGGAGGCCGCCATCGCCCGGATGCGCGCGGCCATGGACGCCGGACGGGCGGAGATCACCGCGTGATCATCGGCATCGGCTCGGACATCACCGACATTCGGCGCATTTCCGACAGCCTGGACCGGTTCGGGGAGCGCTTCACCCGGCGCTGCTTCACCGAGATCGAGCGCGTTCGGTCCGAGCGCAAGCCCGACCGCGCGGCGAGCTACGCCAAGCGGTTCTCGGCCAAGGAGGCCTGCGCCAAGGCGCTGGGGACCGGCATGCGCGGGTCGGTCTACTGGCGCGACATGGGGGTGGTGAACCTGCCGAGCGGTCAGCCGACGCTGGCGCTGACCGGCGGCGCGGCGGAACGCCTGGCCGCTCTGACGCCTCCCGGGCACAGCGTGAACATCCATCTGAGCCTCACCGACGACCACCCGTACGCCCTTGCCTTCGTAGTGATCGAGGCCTTGCCGGTGTCACAATGAACGGCTACGCCAGACACGGATTTTTCCGGGTGGGGTTCCCGAAATGAGCGATCACGACAAGCCGCACGAGCCTGAGGACACGCCTCACGCCGCGCCGGAGCCGACCGCGCCGCACGCGCCTGACCATGACACGCACGCCGAGGCCTCGCCGGCGGAGGCCCAGGCCGTCCTGCACGAGGTCGAGCATGAGGCCGCGGCAGAGGCGCACGGCCATGATGAACATGTCGAGCCCGCGCACCCTGAGCCGACGCATGACGACGCTCATGGGGCCGCCGAGGACCATCACGCACCGGCGGAGGCTCATGTCGACGAGCAGGGCCATGACACGCACGGTCATGAGGACCACGCGCACGCCGTGGCCGCGCATGACGATCATGTGCATGCCGAGCCCACGCATGCGGCGGCTCATGACGACCATTCCCACGCCGTGACCACGCATGACGATCACGGGCACGCCGAGGCTGCGCACCAACCTGGCGAAGCGCATCACCCGGCGGAGACCGTTTCGGAACCGGCTCACCATGCAGAGGACGCCGCTGTCGCCGGGGCCGCCGCCGCGGCAGCGGGGGCTGCGGCCGCCACGGCGTCCGCGCCCGCCTCGCGTCCGATCTGGAGCGACAACGGCGACGCCCCGTTCGACGAGGTCGACGAGCGGCCGGTCTACGCCCGGTCGGGCGGCCGCAAGGCCAAGAAGAAGTCCGAGGGCTTCTTCTCCGAGCTGTGGGACATCATCAAGACGGTCGTCTACGCGCTCGCCATCGCCATGGTGGTGCGGATCTTCTTCTTCCAGCCCTTCACCATCCCGTCGGCCTCGATGGAGCCGAACCTCTACGAGGGCGACTACATCGTCGTGTCGAAGTGGAGCTACGGCTACAGCCGGCACTCGATCCCGTGGAGCCCGCCGATCTTCGAAGGTCGCATCATGGGCCGCCAGGCCGAGCGCGGCGACATCGTCGTGTTCAAGCGTCCGAACAACGACGGCGGCGGCTACACCGACTACATCAAGCGCATCATCGGCGTGCCGGGCGACCGCGTGCAGATGATCTCCAACGTCCTGCACATCAACGGCCAGCCGGTCGAGGACGTCGAGGTCGAGGCGACCCAGGTGCGTGGCGCCTTCGGCGCGGGAGGCCCGAGCCAGCTGCGCGAGACCCTGCCGGGCGGGGCCGAATTCCGCATCCAGGACTACGGACCGGGTTCCCCGAGCGACGACACCGACGTCTTCGTGGTGCCGGACGGCCACTACTTCGTCATGGGTGACAACCGCGACGACTCCATGGACTCCCGCTATCCGTGGGAAGTCGGCGGCGTTGGTCTGGTGCCGGAGGAGAACCTTGTCGGCAAGGCGCAGGTGATCCTGTTCTCCTGGACCCCGGGCGCCTCGCTGCTCAACGTTCCGACCTGGTTCACCAATGTGCGGCCGGAGCGGTTCTTCACCGACCTGGAATGAACGTGAGACGTGGCGCGGTCGAAGCGCTCCAGACCCGGCTGGGCCACGTCTTTTCGACGCCTGAGCTTCTCGAGCGCGCCCTGACGCATCCCAGCGTGGGCGAGGGCGGCAAGGCCGTGCCCGACTATCAGCGGCTGGAGTTCCTGGGCGACCGCGTCCTGGGCCTGCTGGTCGCCGAGCGGCTGTCGGCCGATTTCCCCAAGGCGGACGAGGGCGAGCTGTCCCGGCGGCTTCACGCCCTGGTGGATCGCGACAGCTGCGCGCGCGTTGGCCGGCGGCTCGATATCGGGCCCGCCCTGCGCCTGTCGCCGGGCGAGACCAAGAGCGGCGGACGCGACAAGGACGGCATCCTGGCCGACGCCGTAGAGGCCGTCATGGCCGCGGTTTTCCTCGAAGGCGGGCTCGACGCCGCGCGCGCGGTCTTCGATCGCATCTGGGCCGAGGAACTGGCGGGCGGCGGTCGCCCGCGCGTCGCCAACCCGAAGTCCGCTCTGCAGGAATGGGCCCAGGGGCAGGGGCGGCCGCTGCCAGTCTACGAGGTGGTCGGTCGCACGGGTCCCGACCACGCACCCAAGTTCTCCGTCCGGGTGACGGTCGAGGGCGTGGAGCCCCTGACCGCCCAGGGACGTTCCCGCCAGGAGGCCGAAAAGGCCGCCGCCACCGCCATGCTCAGCCGCGAAGGCCTGATTTGACTGAAGCCTCCCCCACCACCCGCGCCGGTTTCGCCGCCATCATCGGCGCGCCCAACGCCGGCAAATCGACCCTGACTAACCGCCTGGTCGGCTCCAAGATCTCGATTGTGACCAAGAAGGTCCAGACGACCCGCTTCCCGGTGCGCGGCGTGCTGAACGTCGGCGAGGCGCAGATCGTGCTGGTCGACACGCCCGGCATCTTCAAGCCGCGCCGTCGCCTGGACCGAGCCATGGTCGCCTCGGCCTGGGGCGGGGCGGAGGACGCCGACGCCGTGGTGCATCTGGTCGACGTCCAGTCCGAACTGGCCGTCTCCGAAGGCCGCGCCAAGGCGGCGGATCATCGCTCCGTCGAGGACGCCCGCGCCATCACCGAGGGCCTGAAAGCGTCGGAGACCAAGGCCATCCTGGCGCTGAACAAGATCGACGGCGTCAAGCGCGACAGCCTCCTGGCGGTCACCCAGGCCTATTTCGACACGGGCGCCTATTCGGAGGTCTTCATGATCTCCGCGGCTCAGGGCTCCGGCGTCGACGACCTCAAGGCGCGGCTCGCCGAACTCATGCCGCCGGGGCCGTGGCTCTATCCGGAGGACCAGGCCGCCGACCTGCCGCTAAGGCTTCTCGCCGCCGAGATCGTGCGGGAGAAAATCTACCTGCGCGTCCATGACGAGCTGCCCTACGCGGCCGCCGTCGAGACGGTCAGCTTCGAGGAACGGCAGGACGGCTCGGCCCGGATCGAGGCCAACATCTATGTCGAGCGCGACAGCCAGCGGGCGATCGTGCTGGGAAAGGGCGGCCAGACCCTGAAATGGATCGGGCAGGCCGCCCGCGAGGAGCTGGAAGCCCTGTTCGAGCACCGGGTCCACCTGTTCCTGCACGTGAAGACCGACGAACGCTGGGCCGAGCGGCGGGACCTCTACGGCCAGGTGGGCCTGGAGTTCGACGTCTAGCCGCGGAGCTCGATGCCGTCAGGGTCCTTGAGATAGATCGACATGTCTTGGCCGCCCGCGCCATAGCGGCTGGCCGGGGCCTCATAAACCACGCCGTGGCCGTCGAGGTGGGCGATGACCGCGTCGGGTTCATAGTCGGTGAGCCTGAGGTAGATGTGATCCACATTCCGACCTTCCTCGGCCGGACCGACGCCGCCCATGCGGCCCAGCTTGCCGTCCAGCGGCACGAGGTCGATCAGGCTGTCGCCGGCGCGCAGATGGATCAGGCCAATGGCGTCGTTGCGGCGATCCACGGGGCAGCCGAGCACGCCGCAATAGAAGGCCATGGAGGCCTCGGCGTCCCGGACACGCAGCACGACGTGGTCTATACCGGCAACCTTAAACGTCATCGGCTCACTCCGAAGGGCTCGACATGAGACTGACCCTAGCCGCTGTCGCCACGGCGACGCTACTAGCCGCCGCGCCGGCCCTGGCGCAGGAGCCCGAGGAGACCGCCGCCTCCGCCGTGCTGGACGCCATGCACGCCGCCGAAAGCGCGGCGGACGGCGACGCCCTGTTCAGACTGTTCACCGAGAACGCCACCTACCTCGGCACCGACGTGACCGAGCGCTGGAGCGTCGAGGCGTTCGAGGCCTTCGCGCGGCCCTATTTCGCGCAGGGCCGCGGCTGGACCTACACGCCGCGGGAGCGGAACCTGACGCTGTCGCCGCATCCCTGCCGGTGCGTGGTCTGGTTCGATGAGGTGCTGGACAACGCGGCCTACGGCACGGCGCGGGGCACGGGCGTTCTGGTGCTGACCGAGGAAGGATGGAGGATCGGGCAGTACGCCCTGACCTTCCCGATCCCCAATGACCTGGCCCGGGACTTCACCGCACGCATTCGCGAGTTCGAGGCCGCCGACTAGTGGAGTTCCAGGACGACGCCTTCGTGCTCGCGGCGCGGGCGCATGGCGAGACCGGCGCGATCGTGGACCTGCTGACCCGGAGCCATGGGCGGATCCTCGCCTTCGTGGCCGGCGGGGCTTCGCGCAAGATGAAGCCGTTCCTCCAGCCCGGCGCACGGGTCCTTGCCGACTATCGCGCGCGGACGAGCGAGCACCTCGGCTCGGTTCGGATGGAGCCGGTGGGGGAGGGGGCGGCCGCCCTGTTCGACGACCGGCTGGCGCTGGCCGGCCTGGCGGCGGCAGCCTCGGTGGCGCAGGGCGCCCTGCATGAGCGCGAGCCACACCCGGGCGCGTATCTGGCGCTGGAAGCGCTGTGCGACGCGTTGGTGCATCCCGAGATCTGGCCGGCGGTGTTCGTGCGGTTCGAACTGGGGCTGCTGGATGACCTTGGCTTCGGGCTGGACCTGTCCAAGTGCGCCGCCACCGGCTCGACGGACAACCTGATCTGGGTCAGCCCCAAGACCGGGCGCGCGGTCTCGGCCGAGGCGGGGCGGCCGTTTGCGGACCGGATGCTGACCTTGCCGCCATTCCTGCTGGGGTCCCAGCAGAGGCTCCAGCCCGGCGACGTCGGGGCGGGCTTCGCCCTGACCGGCCACTTCCTGGAGATGTTCGTCTTCCACCCGCTCAACAAACCACTGCCCACGCCACGCCTGCGGCTTGTGGACCAGTTGAGCGATGCGGGCCTGCTCTAGCGCGGCGCGGCCCCGACTCGTCTAGAAGGACAGAATGACCCTCCATACGCCCCCGCCCGAAGACGGCGGCCGCATTGTCGACGAGCCGCTCTCGGAAGCGCTGTCGCGGCGGTACCTCGCCTATGCCCTGTCGACCATCATGCACCGGGCCCTGCCGGACGTGCGCGATGGGCTGAAGCCGGTGCACCGCCGGCTGCTCTACGCCATGCACCGGATGCGGCTGAACCCGGAAACGGCCGCCAAGAAGTGCGCCAAGGTGGTCGGCGAGGTGATGGGCGGCTTTCACCCGCACGGCGACCAGTCGATCTATGACGCCCTGGTCCGCCTGGCCCAGGACTTCGCCCAGCGCTACCCGCTGATCGACGGCCAGGGCAACTTCGGCAACATCGACGGCGATAGCGCCGCGGCCATGCGCTACACGGAGTGCCGGCTGACCGAGGCGGCCGCGCTGCTGATGGACGGCATCGACGAGGCCGTCGTCGACTTCCGCCCGACCTATGACGGCGAGGACGAGGAGCCGATCGTCGTCCCCTCGGGCTTCCCGAACCTGCTGGCCAATGGCGCGGCTGGCATCGCCGTCGGCATGGCGACCTCGATCCCGCCGCACAACGCGCTTGAACTGATCGACGCCTGCCTGGTCCTGCTGGACGACCCGCACGTCTCGACCGAGGCGCTGATGGCGCAGGTGCCGGGACCGGACTTTCCGACAGGCGGGGTCATCGTCGAGAAGGCGGCCTCGCTGCTGGAGGCCTATGACACCGGCCGGGGCGCGGTGCGTCTGCGGGCGCGCTGGGAGAAGGTGAACCTGGATCGCGGCCAGTGGCAGATCCTGATCACCGAGATCCCGTATCAGATTCAGAAGAGCCGCCTGATCGAACAGCTGGCCGAGTTGATCGAGACCAAGAAGGCGCCGTTGCTGGCCGACGTGCGCGACGAGTCCGCCGAGGACATCCGCGTCATCCTCGAGCCCAAGAGCCGCACGGTCGAGCCCGAGCACCTGATGGAGAGCCTGTTCCGGCTGTCCGATCTGGAGACGCGCTTCTCAATCAACATGAACGTGCTGGACGCCTCGGGCGCGCCGCGCGTCATGGGGCTGAAGGCGTGCCTGCAGGCTTTCCTCGATCACCGGCGCGAGGTGCTGGTACGCCGGGCCCGGCACCGGCTGGAGAAGATCGAGCGCCGCCTGCACCTCCTGGAAGGCCTGCTGATCGCCTTCCTCAATCTGGACGAGGTGATCCGCATCGTCCGGGAGGCGGAGCATCCCAAGGCCGAGCTGATCGCGCGCTTCGCGCTGAGCGAGACGCAGGCCGACTTCATCCTCGACACCCGCCTGCGCAATCTGGCGCGGCTGGAGGAGATGACCATCAAGGGCGAGCACGCCGAGCTGATGGAGGAGCGCGCCGGCATCACCGCCCTGCTAGAGTCCGACAAGAAGCAGTGGAAGCTGGTCGCCACCGGCCTGAAGGATGTGCGCAAGACTCTGGCCGAGGCCGACCGCGGCGACGCCGAGCGGCCGAGCGGGGTGAAGGGCCGGTCGTCCTTCGCCGAGGCCCCGGACGCGATCGCGGCCCCACCGGTCGACGCCTTCGTGGTGCGCGAACCGATCACCGTCGTCCTGTCCGAGCGCGGCTGGATCCGCGCGGCCAAGGGCAAGGTCGAGGATCCGTCGGAGCTGAAGTTCAAGGAAGGCGACAAGCTGGCCTGGCTGGTCCCGGCCGAAACCACGGACAAGCTCCTGATCTTCGCCTCGGACGGAAGGGCCTTCGCGCTCGGCTGCGACAAGCTTCCGTCGGGCCGTGGGCACGGCGAGCCGCTCAGGCTGATGCTGGATCTGGAGGAGGGCGCCCAGCTGGTGGCGGTGATGGCCCACAAGCCGGGCCGCAAGCTGCTGATGGCGTCCGCGGAGGGTTATGGCTTCGTCCTGCCGGAGGAGGAGGCCCTGTCGAGCCGCCGGGCCGGCAAGCAGGTGTTGAACGGCAAGGCTCTGGTCTGTACGCCCGCCGAGGGCGACCACGTCGCGGTGCTGGGCAAGAGCGGCAAGGCCCTGGTCTTCCCGCTGGCCGAGCTGCCGGAGATGCCGCGCGGCAAGGGCGTGAAGCTGACCTCGGACAAGAAGGGGATCAGCGACGCCATGGTCTTCGCCGCCGAGGCCGGACCTACCTGGCCCGACGGCGGCGGACGGACGCGCCAGTGGCCCGACTGGAAGGACTGGCTCGGCAAGCGCGCCCAGGCCGGCAAGGTCGCGCCGAAGGGGATGAAACGGCTGAGGGCCTAGCCCTCGGCTTCCAGCGCGGCGAGCGCAGCGCGGCTCTCGTCGAGGCTCGCCTGGGCGGCGGCGCGGAGGTCGTCGCCTTCCGCCGAGCGCAGGGCGGCTTCGGCGACGAGGACTTCGCGGCGCAGTCGGTCGATCTCGGCCTGGCGCTCGACGGCCTGGGTAGCGCGGCGCTGGGCCTGGGCCTCGCGGGCGAAGGCCACCTCGGCGTGATTGGCGGCGGACTCCTCGCGCAACGCCTGCTGCACGGGATCGCCGCCGCCTTCGCAGGCGGCAAGGCCGAAAGCGGCGAAGACGAGACCGAAGCGACGCATCACCCCTCCATGTAGTTCGGCAGCCAGGCCTCGTGCATCTCGCGCAGGTGATCCAGCGGGATGCGGAAGAGTTCGCCGTTGGGGCCGCCCGACGCCAGGTCGCGGCCGAGGGCGCGGCCGACGACCGACGCGTGGATGCCGGCGGCCTGGGCCTTGCCGATCAAGTCGGCGGCGTCCTGGACAGCCACGAGGTAGCGGGCCTGGTCCTCGCCGAAAAGCAGGATGTGGGCGTGGGTCGGGCTGTCGGCGTCGAGCGTGACGCCCACGTCCGAGGCCAGCGCCATCTCGGCGGCGGCGGCGATCAGGCCGCCGTCCGACAGGTCGTGGACGCAGGTCAGCTCGCCCGCCTCGATCAGGCCGCGCACGAAGTCGCCGGTCTTCTTCTCGAGCGCCAGGTCGACCGGCGGCGGAGCGCCGTCCTCGCGGCCCAGGACCTCGCGCAGGTACATGGAGGCGCCGAGCTCGCCGACGGTGTCGCCGATGAGCACCAGCACGTCGCCCTCGGCCATGGTCGAGAAGCCGGCCACCACGTCGTAGTTGGGCAGCAGGCCGACGCCGCCGACGGCCGGGGTCGGCGGAATGGCGACGCCGTTGGTCTCGTTGTAGAGGCTGACGTTGCCGCTCACGACCGGGAAGTCGAGCGCGCGGCAGGCCTCGGCCATGCCGTCGATGGCGCGCACGATCTGGCCCATGATCTCGGGCCGCTGCGGATTGCCGAAGTTCAGGTTGTCGGTGATGGCGATGGGCCGCGCGCCCACGGCGGTCAGATTGCGCCAGGCCTCCGCCACGCACTGCTTGCCGCCCTCATAGGGGTCGTTCTGGACGTAGCGGGGCGTGACGTCGGAGGTGACGGCCAGGCCCTTGTCCGTGCCGTGGACACGCACCACGCCGGCGTCCGCGCCGGTGGCGGAATCCTGCAGGGTGTCGGCCATGACGTGGCGGTCGTACTGCTCCCAGATCCACCGCTTGGACGCCATGTCCGGGCAGGTCAGGACGTTCAGCACAGCGTCCGGCCAGCTCTGCGGGGCGGGGACCTCCGCGGGCGCCAGGCGCGGCTGAAGCTCGGGCTGGACCCAGGGACGGTCGTAGAGCGGCGCGTCGTCGAAGAGAGGCGCGAGCGGGACGTCGCAGACGGTCTCGCCGTGATGCTTGAGCACCAGCCGCCCGGTGTCAGTCGTCTTGCCGATTACGGCGGCGTCCAGACCCCATTTCTGGAAGATGCGGTGGCCGTCCTGCTCGCGGCCCGGCTTGAGCACGGCGAGCATGCGCTCCTGGCTCTCGGACAGCATCATCTCATAGGCTGTCATGCCCTCTTCGCGCTGAGGCACTGCGTCCATGTTCAGCTCGATGCCGACGCCGCCCTTGCCGGCCATCTCGACCGAGGAGGAGGTCAGGCCCGCGGCGCCCATGTCCTGGATGGCGGCGACGGCGCCGGAAGCCATCAGCTCCAGCGTCGCCTCGATGAGCAGCTTCTCGGCGAAGGGGTCGCCGACCTGGACGGTGGGGCGCTTCTCTTCGGAGTCCTCGTCGAACTCGGCGCTCGCCATGGTCGCGCCGTGGATGCCGTCGCGGCCGGTCTTCGATCCGAAATAGACGACGCTGAAGCCCGGGGCGGGCGCGGCCGAGTAGAAGATGCTGTCGGCCTTGGCCAGGCCGACGCACATGGCGTTGACCAGGATGTTGCCGTTATAGCCCCGGTGGAAGTTGGTCTCGCCGCCGATGGTCGGCACGCCGACGCAGTTGCCGTAGCCGCCGATGCCGGACACCACACCCGACACCAGTCGGCGGGTCTTCTCATGGCTCGGATCGCCGAAGCGCAAGGCGTTCAGCAGGGCCACAGGCCGCGCGCCCATGGTGAAGACGTCGCGCATGATGCCGCCCACACCCGTCGCCGCCCCCTGATAGGGCTCGATGTAGGAGGGGTGGTTGTGGCTCTCCATCTTGAAGATGCAGGCGTCCCCGTCGTCGATGTCGATGACCCCGGCGTTCTCGCCCGGTCCGCAGATGACCCGCTCGCCTGTCGTTGGGAACTTGCCGAGGTGGATCTTGGACGACTTGTAGGAGCAGTGCTCGGACCACATGACCGAGAAGACGCCCAGCTCGACCTGGTTCGGCTCGCGGCCGAGGCGGTCCAGGATCACCTGATATTCGTTGGCGGCCAGGCCGTATTCAGCGGCCAGCTCGGCCATGGTCTTTTCGGGAGCGCTCATGGCCGCGCCTTCTAGCTTGCGTCGCCCCTTTAGGGAACGGCGTGCGGGCCCGGACGCTTCCTGAATCACAGCCTGAAGGAGCGAACCATGCCCGAGACACCGACCGAAGATCAGCGACCGTCCGACAGCGAGGCGTCGCATCAGCCAAACCAAGGCTCCAGCCCGCGTGATCCGTCGCTCGCCGACGAGCCGCGCAGCTTTAAGGGGCAGGGCGGCGATGCCTCAGGCCGCGACCGCGCGATGGATTACGGCGACGGGCCGGACCCGGCCACTGCTGACGCCCTGCCGGACGAGGCGACGCGCGAACGCGCGCGCGACATCGAGCCCGAGATCGCCGCCGACGACGCGGGCGCCTCGGCGGCCGCCGAGATGCTGGGCAAGGCCCGGCTCAGGGAGCACTGAGATGCCTGACACCCCCGGCCTGACCGAACCGTCGCCCGCGCAGGGCGGCGTCCAGCGTGAGCTCGACCCGCATGAGGCGGCCGAGCGCGCCATGCAGAGCGAGCACCAGGCCTTCGCCGGATCGGCGGAAGGCGTCGG
>CAMPGL010000004.1 GCA_946885435.1 uncultured Brevundimonas sp.
GATAAGCACAACGGCAAATATCTAGCGCTGTGCCAGCGCGCGGGTCACGTGACCGTTGTGCGCGACGGGGTGACGGGCGATTACGCCGACACAGGCAGCTTTGGGATCAACATCCACAACGGCGGGTGGCGCACGACATCCAGCCTCGGCTGCCAAACGATCCATCCCTCCCAGTGGGCAGGCTTCATCGCATCGGCCGTCGATTTGGCGAAGCGTCACCACGGAGAAAGATGGAACAAGGTCACTATCCCCTACGCCCTGATCGAACAGGCGGCGTAGGACCTCCGCGCCAGGCGGAAGGAGGCCGGGGTGCCCCGATGGGCCAGATGGGGGCGCACCGGAGTTCTAAGCGAATGGCGTCTCGCTCGCCCAGTCCGCGCTTGTCGTCCGGGCACCCCATGGGCGGCGGCGTATCCGAGACTGGCTTAGAGAACGTCGCAACGACTGAGCAGAGCCCGGGCGTAGGCGGCGGGGGCCTGCTTCACCCAGCTGGTCCGCACAGCCGACAGCCAAAGAAGCAGCGAGCGGGCCGCCATCGCGCCGGACAGAATGATGAACTCGTATCTGGAACGCCTTCTTGCTAAGGCCGAGCACCGAAGCGATACGTCAAGGAAAGACGGACGTATCTACCCGAGCCTTCCGACAGGAGCTCCTCGCGGAAATCCACACCAACCACTTCCGAAGCGCTGGCTCGCCTATCGAAGATGTTGATGATGCTGAAGACGCTTGAAACCGACTCAGTCCAATAGTGGCGCCATACAAAATCCATAGCTGCATACGCGGAGGTTTCGCCTTGGAGCATGCGCTGCGGGCCGATATATCGAACTGAGAACTGGTATTGGTCGACGCCGGGATCGGGAGTCGTCGACTCCACATATCGAATTTGCGCATTGCCGCTCTGGGCGAAGCTTGTGCGGCTGATCGCGACCCCCTGGTTGCGCTCGAGTTGCTCCCTGACACTTAGATTGAGGCTGGCGCTGTAGGCGATGTGATCGCCGAGGTCGCCTCTGAACGATGTTTCGATCCCCTGCGTGAGCACCTCCCCGTTGTTGATCGGAGTGGTTACGCTCACATCATCGCTCCTGAGTTCCGTGAACTGAGCCCAGGCGTCGACCAATTGCCGTCGATAGAAGGTGAGACTGGCTTGGTGCTGTTGACCCTCTCGTTCTAAGCGGACTTCCCAAGCGTGGGTCGTCGCCGGCCGCAGGTGCGGGTTTCCGCCGGACGCAGCCAACGTGCCCGTATAGGAGAGCCCGGGGCTTAACAGGCTGATCAGCGGCCGCTCAATCCGACGCGAATAGCTGAGCCTCAATCGAAGGGTTTCAGAGATTTCCCTTTCAGCATGCACGCTCGGAAACCACCGAAAGTCTGAGGTGTGGGACGGGGTGGAGTCGGTTTGGAGCCGCATCCGTTCGTGCTCGCCGCGAAGCCCCGGCAGGAATGTCCATGCGCCGCGCTCAAACTGGATGGTCACATAGGCGGAGGCGACATCCCGGACGCCGGCGAGCTCAGCCGCGAAGTCTGGCCCAATGTCCCTTCCGCCAGGGACAGCCTCAAAGGCCTGGCGAACGTGCGTGTCCAGGCGCTCCCAACGCGCGCCAAGCGACAGCTGGCGATCGCCATCCATAGGGCGCTCATAGTCGATGTTGAGTGCGGCGGTTTCGTCCCGGATGAGGGACGCAACGAAATAGCGAACCGCCATCGTCCCCGAGCTGTCGTCCGACAGCACAGATGCAAGATTCCACTGGGAAGAACCGATCGATAACGCCCCAGACACCGACCCCTCTTCCCGGGGACCGCTCCCCTGGTATTCAAGGGTTGCGTCCTGCGCTCCGAACTCAAGCCGCTCAGCCTGCCGCTCGAGGATCGCGCTGCCGGATGGCCCGCCGAGCCGAAGGTCGCCCTCGGCCTCGGCGCGGGACCTGGTGTCGAGCGTATTGATGGTGAGGCTCAGGGCGTCGTCGTCATTAAGTTGGTAAGCGATTCGCGCATTGCCAGTCCAAGTGTCCGCGTCCGTTTCGTGGCGGCGCGCCTCCAGGGTCTCGCCGAGGCCTGACACCCGACGTCGCGAGGCCTCGCCCTCGACATGAGAACGGGTCTGCCCAATGGACCCGTTCAACGACAGACGCCCGCGTGTGTAGGCCGGCGACACCGTCACCTGATGACCGTTGAGGGTATCGATCTGGCCCGACAGCACACCGCTGAGCCCCACGGCGAAACGGCGCCGTGTGATGATATTGATGATCCCCGCCGAACCCGTCGGGACGGACCGGGCCGAGGGGTTCGTCATCACCTCGATGCGGGCGATCTCGACCCCGCTCAATGCCCGCAGAACGGCGTCGGGGTTGGGTGGAACCCGACCATCCACCATGATCGTCACACCGCCTTGGCCGAGGAGTCGGACCTGACCGGCAGGCGTTACTGTGACGGACGGCAGGTTGCCCAGGATCTCGAGGACGTTGCTGCTCTCGGCCTGAGGATCGCCCTCCACGCGGTAGACCTGACGATCAATCCTGTTTGAAACGTCCGGAAGCCGGCCTTCGACCACCACTTCGGGCACGACGGTGGCGCTCTCGGGCTGGGGCTGCTCCTGAGGCGCCGCCTCCTGGGCCATGGCTGGCAGCGCCAGCAGTTGCACGGCAAACGCGGCCCAGTACGTCCGTGTCATCGCCCCCGAAGCCCTGTGAACCGCCACCCGCGTCACCCGCCAACGTAACGTCGATCGTTGGCCTTGACGACCGACCGAACTCTAATTTAGGTAATAATTGTCGGAGGGCAAACCACTTGTTGTACACACCGGGTTCAGTCGAGGCGACGCCGGGGGAATCGCTGCCCAACGGTTTCACGCGCGGACAGATACTCGCCACGCTGACGCGGCGTGTCCAGGAACTCATCCTTCTCCCGACTGAAAAGTGTAATCTTCGATGCACCTACTGCTACGAGGATTTCGCGATCGGGCGAATGTCCGAAGCCACCCAGGTGGCCATTGAGCGGTTCATTGATCGCCGTGTTCCAGAACTGGTGGAGCTGCGACTCAACTGGTTTGGCGGAGAGCCGCTCGTGGCGAAGGCCGTCGTTCTCCGGCTCGCTCAGCACGCGAAGAAGGTCTGCGATCAGCATGGGGTAGTCCTGAAGGGGGGCATGACGACCAACGGCTATCTCCTGGATGCCGAGCTGCTCGATCGCCTGCTGGATAACGACCATGACTTCTTCCAGATCACCCTGGACGGCTGGGAAGAGAGCCATGACGCGGTTCGTCGCTTCGCCAACGGGCGCGGAACCTTCCAAAGGATATGGTCCAACTTATTGGCTATGTCGCAGCAGAGCCGTCCCTTCGACTGTCTTCTGCGCATCCATGTTCGGCGCGAAAATATAGACACATTGGCGACGCTGGTGACGCAGCTCGCAGCCGCGTTTGGCGCGGACCCCCGCTTCCGCCTGGACTTCGAGCACGTTCGTGACCTTGGCGGTGCGGGCGGCGCGACTGTCCGTGCTCCCGTCAGCCTGGATGAACTTCGGCTCATCGAAACGGAGATGCGCGCGATCTACGACGCCGCACGGCCGGTTGAAGACCATCGGGGCGCCAGCGAGGACGCTTCAATCCAACTGGTCGAGCAGCTCAATCTTACGAAAGCACATGGCGAGTCCGCCGGCAGTCAGCGGGCCGAGGATCTCGCCGCGGGCGGCAACTATATTTGCTACGCCGCGAAGGCGAATTCCCTCTTGGTGCGGGCCGACGGCCGGATCGGCAAATGCACGGTCGCCCTCAATGACCCGCGCAATGACATTGGTCGTCTCGCAGAGGACGGATCCGTCGTCATCGACAACGACAAACTCAGACCCTGGATTTCGGGCTTAGGCACGCTTGATGTGGCGACGCTCGGGTGCCCCCTCTCAAGATTGACCCCTTAAGCCGCTTCCCAATCACCTCAATCAGCCAGGCGGAAATTCCGATGAGCAAGCTTGTAGATGTCTTGGGCGTGAGTCTGGACAGCGCCGGACGCGTCGTCCTCTCTGACGAGGATCTCGATCGGGCGTTCAATTCGGAGGATTTGGTCGTGGCCGGCGCCGACGACCAGACCAATCGCGCGTGCTCCAACGGACGGGACTGCGAAGCGTCGGGCAACATTCAGTGCACGAATGTGCGAGGCGCTTGCGGAGGCAGCACCAACATCGGGTGCCGAGACGTCGACACCATCGACTAGGGAGGACCGAATGCTAAACCTGCCACTCCAACCGAATGCTCTCGCCCTGGACCAACTGGGCCGAGTGACCCTGTCCGACGAGGACCTCGACGCCATCATCAGCCTCGACCCGGCTGGCTTGGCCGGCGGCACAAACCCGACGTGCACGGGGCACAATAACGGGTGCACGAACAATCCCAACTGCAACCGAAGCACAAACAATCGCTGCACCAATTCGGGCGGCGGCTGCGACAGTTCCAGCAACTATCACTGCACAAACAACGATACGATCGAGTAGCCGTGAGCCCGTCCGGCGGCGCTGAATGACTGACGCGTTCTCCGCGCTCCGGCGCTTCGCGGCGCGACTGGTCCGCCATCGGCCCACGATCGAGCCGCAACTGGAGCCTGCGGATTGCGGCTACGTTTGCGCAGTCGCCCTTTTACATATCGGCGGTGGGTCGCGGTGGTCGGTGCGGCAGGTCAAAGAGGCCGCCGGCCGTACCTCGCGAGGTCTCACACTCCGTCAGCTACGGGATGTTTTACGGACCTGTGGAATGGCCGCGGAGGCGATCGCGTTCGACACCCAGCGAGCCGGTGCTTATCCCTGCCCCGGCGTCGTGCTCCTGAAGCACGGCCATTACGTGGCCGTTGTCGATCGTTCGGCCGATCGTTTCGAGATCTATGATCCGTCCTACGGTTGGACTTGGGTTAGCTGGCGAAAGTTCTCGCGCCAGCTGACCGGTTTCGGGGTCGAGGTGGCAGGAGGCGCGGGAGCTTCGCCGCCTCAGCCGGGCCCTTCCCGCCGCCACGCCGCGTGGAGCGCGCCGTGGCGCCTGCTACGAGGCCGCCTCGCACTTGGAACGCTTGGGGCTTTCGCGGCCGCCCAAGCTATAACCCTCGCCCTGCCGTTGCTCTCCGCCGCGTCTGTGGATCGCGCCACCGAAGGGCTGAATCTCGGAACGGCCGGCTGGGTGGCCGTCGCCTTCGTTGCGTTGTCAGCAACCAGTACAGTGACAAGCCTTGTGGGGCAGCTCCTCAGTCATCGCCTCGGTTGGCGTGCGGCGCGGGCCTTAGGGCGCGAGAACTTCGAGACTTGCGCTGCTCAATCGAGCGACTGGTTCGAGGCCAATAGACCGGTCGCCATCCAGAACCGCATTGCGTCTCGTGAGATTCTCCATAGCTTCGCTCTCGAATGCCTCAGAAGCGCCGGCGCACTCGTCGTCGCCCTCACAGCGGGCACGGTCGTCCTCTTCTACATCTCGCCCTGGCTGGCGCTCCCCAGCCTGCTCTCCTTGGCGCTCACCGTCGCCATTGAGCTTGGGTTCAACCGCTGGCAGCTGAGCCAGGCCGCATCCGTGCTCGAGGCGGCGCAACGACGGCAAGCCTTCACCCTCGACATTCTCTCTCAGATCCCACTGCTTCGTCGCCATCACGCCCTGAAACATGCGCGACGCCAGTATGCGAATGTCGTCGGAAGAGCCGCCGCAGCCGAGGCGCGGCTGCAGAGCATTAAGAGTTGGCGATCGCTCCTCACAGGCGCAGTACGATCCCTTGAGACGCTCGCCTTCGTCTCCCTAGGCGCATATTTCATGTCGCAAGGCGATTATTCGCTCGGCGCCTTTGTCGCCCTGGGCGCGTACAAGGATCTTCTGGCCGGATCGCTATCGAGCCTCTTTCAGCTGAGACAAAGAAGCCGGACCCTGGAGGTTCATCGGCTACAGGCTGAAGACTTCGGTGACGGCCACCTACCTCAGCCTTCATGCGGGGGCCGCGTCATTCATGGGGAGGTGAAGGTTGAGAGAGTCTCCTACGCTTACGGATCGCTCGACAGGCCAGTCCTAGAGGGTGTTTCACTCGAGGTCACGCCTGGTGAATTCGTCGCTCTCCGTGGCCCCTCGGGCGCAGGAAAATCCACTTTCGCCAGACTGTTAAGCGGCGACCTGACGCCCTGTAGCGGGAGTGTGCGCATCGATGGGGCGATAGCCGCGCCGTCCATGACCGGCTTCGCGGCGGTACTTCAAGGAGACCGACTGATCCCGGGGACGATCCGAGATAACGTTGTCCTGTTTCGGCCGGGAGTCGATGACCAGGACGTATGGGAAGCGCTGCATCTCGCGGCGATCAATGAGTTCGTCGCCGCTCTTCCGATGCGTCTGAACACACCTGTCGGAGACGCCATCGGAGGCCTTTCGGGGGGGCAAAAGCAGCGCCTGTTGATCGCGCGAGCCGTGCTGCAAAGACCGCGGCTGCTGGTGCTCGATGAAGCCACCGCGAGCTTGGACGTGGGTTCGGAGACGGAAATCTTCCGCGGCCTTCGCGCGCTCGGCATCACTATTGTCGCCATCGCGCATCGGCCGGAAGTATGGTCGATCGCGGATCGGGTCATCGATTTCGGGGCGGGCAGACGTGAGCGGCCGCTGGCGGCAGCTTAGCGTCCGTCTGAAATCCGCTCGTAGGTTCCGAAGCTGCTGGAACAACGTCCGCTATGGGTCGAAAGCGGACATTCCGAATGTCCGCTTTCGGGAGCCAGAGGTCACTTGCTTCCTGTTCCTCCGCGGATGGCCTCGGGGAAGAGCGCTCGGATCGACTCCCCAAAGAGCTATGACAGCTTGGTGATGTTGGCTCCGATCACCTGCCATTCGCCACGCTCCCAGCGCCGCCAAGTGCTCTCGTCAACATTGATGCTTGAAGCGGCGCCGGCCTCGGAAAGCCCTCGCCGCCTTCGCCTCCGCCAGCAATGCCTCCGCCAGGCATGTCGTTGCGCTTTCGACTGCTCCGAGGTGTGTCGTTGAAGGCCGGCCTACGCCGTCCGAGCCGCCAACGCAGGCGGCTGGCCCGCCGCACGTTGCGCCAGCCAAGCCCCGATCAAAGCCCCAATGAGCGTTCCCAAGGCGGCGCTGCCAACCGCAATGACTCCATCCAAAGCGAAAGGCCAGTCCCATCGCCGCGCGGCGAAATAACCGAGCCCGGCTCCGACGGTGACACCGAGCAGCCCGCCGAGCAGTCCGGTCACCAAGCATTCGCTCAGCACCTGCAGCACAAGATCTCGCTTGTCTGCTCCCATCGTCAACCTCAAGGCGAACTCGCGGTTGCGGCTCGCCACGAAGGCCGACGAGATGGCGGCGTAGCCGATCAGACCGGCCAGCGTTGAAATTGCCCCCACCACCACCAGCAAACTAGAGAGAAGCGAACGCTGCTCCTCGACGCGCGCTACCGACACCAGGTCTTCAGCCAGGATGTAGGGCGACGGCTCGCTCAGCCGAACCCCGTGTCGCTTCCTAAGCAGAAGGTCGGCCTCCATTCCCGCCTGGTTCAGACGAACGTTGTCGCCTACGAAGACCGTCAGCCAATCCGCCGTGCCGAGCGCGCGATCCTCGTCAGTCAGCACATAGCGGACGGCCGCGTCGAACGGCATGATGACAGCGTTGCGGAAACGGTCGGCCGGCCTTGATCGGGGCGGCCCCAGTATCCCCACGACGCGGCAGGTGGCGCCGTTGACCCTTATGTCCGCGCCGACCAAACGGCTGCCGCCCAGACGGGAGGCAAGCGCACTGCCGACGAGGCAAGTCGGACGCAGCCCATGGACCTCGTCACTGGACAGAAGCCGTCCGGCCGCCACGTCGCTGTCGAGTTCGGCCCGATAGTCTCCGCGTACGCCGAACACGGCGAACCCATATGTCCGTCCGTTCCGGATTGTTGTCGCGAACCCTTGCGCCCACGCAGCTGCGCCCTGGGCACCCGGGACCCGCGTTCTGAGCGGGTGCAGATCGTCGATCTCGGGAGGGCCATGGCGATCCGCTATGGCGATGTTTTCGCGGATGACGAGCGCACGCGAATAAGGGCCGAAGGCGATGCGATCCATGTGGGCGCCGAAGCCTGTGATCACGGTCGCGGCGAGCACGGCGGCGCTCAAACCGGACGCTAGCACCGAGATGATGGCCAAGGTCCGCCCAGGGCGGCTACGCAGGCTCCAAAGGACCAGCCCAGCGAGATCAGAGAGCCGCATGGTTGAGCCCGGTGGTCGCTGCTTCGACGAGCTCGCCGCGGTCGAGCCGCATGCGGGCGTCCGCCGCGTTCATCAAGATGGGGTCGTGGCTTGAGCAAATGACCGTACGCCGCTCAGCCAGCCCTTTCAGGAGCGCCGTCATCTCCCGCGAGGTCTGCCCGTCGAGGGACGCCGTCGGCTCGTCACAGAGCACGATCTCAGGGTCCGCGATCAGAGCTCTCGCCAAGCCGACTCGCTGTCGCTCTCCTCCAGACAGTTCGGATACGAGGCTTTCAGCGCGCTGCGCCAACCCCACGCGCATGAGTGAGTCGACGATCCGCTGGCCACGGGTTCGGCGGGGGACGCCTCGGTACATCAGCGGCGTGGCGAGATTGTCCGCCACGGTCATCCGATCGATCAGCCCCCCGTCCTGAAACAAATATCCGACATGCTCGCGGCGCCAGGCGGACGCCCGGGCAGGATCCAGGTCGCTAACAGAGACGCCGTCGGCGTCGACATATCCCTTCGACGGTCGATCCAGCAGACCGACGAGCGACAGCAGGGTGGACTTGCCGCACCCGGAGGGACCAGAGATCACGGTAAGCGCCCTTGCCTCAAACGCCACGCTGATCTCGTGCAAAGCCCGGACGCTTCCCGTTTGGGTCAGAAAAGATCGGCTCAGGCCGACTGTGGCTAAGCGCACCGACCCTATCCGGACACTGTGGCGCTGTCCGTCGCCATTCGATCCAGAACCACGACCTCACCCGGCGCAAGACCCGAAACCACCTCGACGTGCTCGGAGCTCTCGCCGCCTATTCTGACCTCGCGTCGCTCCCAGCCGCCGTCATGGAACACGAAGACCCGTCTCAATCGACGTGCGAAGAGGGTGCCCATCTCAGCCGCCCGGAGCGCCGCGGGGTCTGTCGCTCCCGACTCCTGCAATTCGCGCATCAGGTCCGGGCTAAGTTCCGGCACATAATCTTCCGGTTCGAAGTACAGGGCCTCGATCGGGATCCGTGTCACCTGACGCACCTCGGCGTTCACGAACTCGACCGCGGCGGTCATGCCCGGCCGCAGACGACCCGCAGGGTTCGCGACTCGGACGACCACGGGGTAGCTCACAAACGCTCCGGACTCGACCGGCTGCAACGCAACGGACTGCGTATGGCCCTCGAAGACTTGACCCGGGAAGGCGTCCACTCGGAACATCACCCTCGCGTCCTCATGGATGGCCGCGATGTCCGTCTCCGGGACGAGAACCTGCACCTCCAGCACCGAAAGCTCACTGGCCACCACTGCGATAGGCCGCTCGGAGGCCGGCCCGACGATGTCGCCGGGCGCGACCTCCAGCGCCAGGACTACTCCAGACATTGGGGCCCGGATGGTGGCCTCCTCTAGGGCGTTGAGAGCTGCCGCGATCTCGGTGCTGGCCCGCTCGACCTCGGCATGGTGCCGGACCAAGGCCGCCTCCAGGATTCGGACCTCGGACTGTGACGAAGCCAAGGCGGCCTCCGACACGAACCCTTGGGCGGCCAGGGTGCGGCGGTTCGCGAGCGAGATGCGGGCCTGTTCCAGCCGGGCTGCGGCTTCCGACTTTGCAGCCGTGGCGCTCGCGTGAGCCTCTTGAGCGGAGCGGAGTTCAATCTGGAGCGAATCGCTGTCCATGAGCGCCAATGGCTGCCCGGCGCTCACTCGATCATTGGGGTTCACGAGCAATCGGGCGACCCGTCCGGTGATCGTCGGGCGCACCTCGACCGACGTCACCGGGCGCAGCGTGCCGACAGCAGGGACGACATCCCGCACGTCTCCGATCTCGACCGGCGCCGTCACGTAATCCGCAGCTCCGCTGCAGCTGAGCAGCGAGATCGCGAGACCTGCCGTGGCGACGACTCGCCAGCCCCGGAGAACTGCGGCGCGGAATGCTCGCCTCATACCACGACCTCGATCTTGCCTTGACGCGTCTTCCGCCCCGGCATGGCTCTTCCCTACGAAGGCTCTTCAACTCTAATCAACTGAAACGACGTTGGCGAACCATCTGTCTGTGAAGCCCACCAGCCGATATCCGGAAGGTACTCGAACACTGAGCTTGTGGTGGCCTGTGAGACCCGGTCTTCACGGTCGACCGACGTGAAGAAGGTGGAAACTCGGTACACGCGGGTGGGCCACTCGCGGCCGTTGACCTCATAGGAGCCGCAGCCCAGAAGCGTCACCTCGAAAGTACCCGCCGACGTGGTCTCCTCACCTGTCACATCGGTGGTTTCCCCAACAGCCCAGGATTCCGTTTCGCCGACGCTCAGATCCAGGATCGCCTGCGCAGCCTCCGGCCCCAGCTCATATCGTCGCCAGTAGTGGATCGAACGCGCCTCAGCGGGGACAAGGCCCAACAAGCGTGTCGCCTCGCTTGAGTTCAGACGCTGCTCCCCGGTGAACTGTGACAGGCCAACGGTCGCTCGATCCCGGTCGCTGCTGAGCACCGTCTCCCGGATGCGATCCGCGCTCACCGCCTGGCCGGCCGTGCGGATTTCGTAGACGAACGTGGTTCCCGGGGCGGGCGCGCGGACAGAGTCGTCCGGGCTGCAGGTCGGCCGGAAGGCGGGAAGCGGCGCCGCCGGCGACCAGGTTTGTTGCGGAGCCGAGGTCTGATCGGCCTCTCCGCAGGAAAGCAGCAGGGGCGCAATCCACACCGTCTGAAGAAACTTGCGCATTGCGCCCCTCCTACCCGATCAGCCGATGCCGCCGTTTTCGCACATCAAGTTACAGGCGTTGCCGCAGCCGGTGAGACAGGCTGCGCCGAGCGGGCTGTTCTCGCCATACTGCCGTTGGCAATCCCGCCAGCAGGGCATCAGGCAGCTTTCGAAACAGTCGGCAAGGGCCGGCCCTGCCGTGAGCAGCGCCAACGCCAAGGTGCTCGCCTTAATAATTTTACGCATGTTCAACCCTCCCAATCATCCGCAAAGTGGCGGAGTTGAAAGGCAACACAACTAAATGTAAGCGTCAATGGAGGTCCGGCGCGGTGTCGCCAGCATGATCAGGAAGGCCATGATGAGCGCCAAGAGACCGCCGGGTCCCCCGCGAGGCCCGCGCCCTCCCAAGCCGGTTGACCGGCTTCAGAACATGAAGACCATCCGCCCGATCGGCATGAAAAAGTGGGTGAGGGCTCACTGGCGCTACGATTACGACCGGCGACAATGGGAATGGGTCACCGGCCACTGGAGCCGGTGAACGGGAGGACACGAATGGTCAAAATTTCCGGGCTTGATTCCCTCTCGAGGGAACTGAAGGATGCCCAGAAGGCGTTGTCTGAGCTCGACGGCGCAATCGCCGAGGTCGCATTCGATCCGAATGATCCCGCGAGCATCGACCGGGCCATCCACGAGGTCGAACAGGCCGTCGATGATAGGATTGCGCCCTATGCCCGAAACGAGATCGTGGCCTCGATCGCTGACGAGCTGAAGGAGAACGCGAGAGCGTCGATCCTTGAACGCGCCGCCGCGGCCCGGCTGGCAGACGAGTCCTAGATGTCAGTCGCATCCGCTCTCAAGGAGGCCAACAACGCACTGCTTGATCTTCAGGCGGCCGACTACAATACGTTCGCTCGTCCGCTCAAACGGCTCGCCAACGCCTTGGCGGACGAGTCATTGCGGGAGGTCAACGACGCGCTTCGCCAAGGGGTCGACTTCGACGCGTTCGTCGCCGGATCTGATCAAGGCGGCAGCATGATGGGCAGCGCCAGCCTCGATTGGCCCGATGATCGTGAAAAGGAACTCGGTCTCGCGCTTGTCTTGATTGAAAAGGCTGCGACGGACCCAGACTGGTTTCTGAACTTCGCCCACCATTGGTACTACTCCGGCTCCAAGCTGATCGCGGGCATCCGGAAGGTCACAACCAACGTCCTCATCCCCTTCGTCCGCGATTATGGCGATTATGTTCGCTCGCAGCGCTCGCCCACCGCTCCATCGATCGAGCCAAGCGACTTCCACCGGGTTTTCATCGTTCATGGACACGACGAGGGCGCACGAGAAACCGTCGCGCGCTTCGTTGAAACTGTCGGCCTGGCGCCCATCATCCTGCACGAGCAGGCCAACAAGGGCATGACGATCTCCGAGAAGTTGGCAGCCCACGCCAACGTCGGGTTCGCAGTGGTGCTCCTCACACCGGACGACGAGGGTCGCAAGAAGGGCGCCGCGAAATGGGAGGCGCGCCCTCGTCAAAATGTTGTGCTCGAGCTCGGTTTCTTCGTTGGCCGGCTTGGCCGCGTGCGAGTGTGTGCGCTGCTCACAGGCGACCTGGAGATTCCTTCTGATTACGTGGGCGTGGCCTACACGGCGCTCGATGAGGGCGGCGGTTGGCGGCAGAAGCTGGCTCAAGAGTTGGAGGCGGCCGGCTATGTCATCGACTGGAACAAGATCATGTCGCGGCGGAGGTAGTGAGCGCTATAAGGGGGGTCGTGCGAGCGCGAGTGGGCCGGCAGTCCGACAGGTTGGCGGGGCCGCGATAGGTCAAAGTGGACTCGCGGATGGTCTCTCCCGGAAGGCCTAAGTCACCCGCGCTGCACGCCCGCGCGTCGCTTCCGGGAAGCGCTTTTCTATCGGCTGACCGAAGAGCTGTGCGAGCTTGTCGGCGCAGGCTCGTGTCACCTGCCACTCACCACGCTCCCAGCGCCGCCAAGTGCCCTCGTCAACGTCGATGCTTGAAGCGGCACTGGCGACGGAAAGCCCTCGCCGCCTTCGCTCCGCCAGCAATGCCTCCGCCAGGCATGCCGGTGGCGGCCAAGGCTCGTACTCAAGATACCGGAGGATGGCCGGATACTGGTGCACGAACGGCTCCCTCACGCCCGTCTCCCAAGAGCTCCAGGTCTTTGAATCGACCTCTACGATCCTCGCAGCTTGGTGTCTCTGGTGACCAAGGATCTGACGTCGGACTTGGAGGTGCCGAGCGAGGTCGTCGAGGGCCCTGACGGACATGTCAGGCCGACAGATTGAAAACGAACGGGATTTGGCGATCCGCAAAATAGCAACGCGAGTATGCCGCTGCGGCCTCGGCGGCCTGGGCAAGGGGGCCTGCGGCAAGGCCCCGAGGTGCCAGCGGGACTATCAGGGTCGGCTGTCCGGCCCGCTGCTGGACCGCATCGACCTGCAGGTCGAGGCCCCGGCCGTCACCGCCGCCGACATGGCCTTGCCGCCCCCGGCCGAGGGCACCGCCGAGGCCGCCGCACGGGTGGCCGTGGCGCGGGAGATCGCCGCCGGACGCGCCCGCGAGGAGGGCCTGTCTTCCGAGGAGGCCCTGAACGCCCGCGCCTCGGGTCCGGCGCTCGAGAAGATCGCCGCCCCGGACCAGCCCGGCCGCGAGCTGATGATGCGCGCCGGCGAGGCCGGCGGCCTGACCGCCCGGGGCTGGACGCGGACCCTCAGGCTGGCCCGCACCATCGCTGACCTGGAGGGCTCGACCGGGGTGCTGCGCCGTCACATCGCCGAGGCCCTGGCCTATCGGCGGCCCGGCTACGATTCCGTCGGGCCCGCGCTCTCAGCGACACGCCCGGTCCAGACGGCCTCCTGAACCGGCCTCAGGCGTTTTCGCCGAACAGGTCGCGGGCCCGGCGCGCCGCCTGGCGGGCCAGGTCGAGGCGGGTGGCGTTCAACCCTGCCTCCGCGGCCTCGGGCGACGGGCCGCCCGAGCAGTAGAAGGCGTCGAAGACCTGCATGATCGCCTCCACCACCGGCCGCCGCGGATGGCGGCCGTCGTCGTTGAAGCGGTCGGCGAACAGCTCGTTCACCAGCTCATAGGCCGGGAAGTAGAACAGCCGCCGGTTCACCTCGTCCCACCGCTCGCGCAGGAACTCGTCGAGCGCGGCGCGCAAGATCGCCTTGGACACCGTATTGGCCGTGATCGCCGACACCGGCCGGAAGGTCGCCGCCAGTGGCACGGGGCTCAGGGTGAACAGCACCTTGGCGCCCGGCACGTGGGTGCGGATCAGGGCGTCGATCCGCTCGAGGTTGGCGCGGTTCTCGGCCACGGTGCTGACCCGGAAACGATGCCGCGCCGGATCGAACCGGTCGGCGGGCACCGCGCGCCAGAAGACCCCGCCGCTGACCTCATCGACCCAGACTTCCGACAGGCCGAGCGTGATGACGAACACCTCGGTCGAGGCGAAGACCGCGCGGGTGCGGACGCGCGTCTCCTCGTCCCGGCCGACGTCATGGCCGTCCCAGTCGTGCCACAGGGCGTGGTCGGGGGGATCCTCGCCGAAAGCCCATTCGAACTGACCGAGCAGGGCCCAGGTGTTCACCAGGGCCTCCATCATCCGGCTGATGTGGATGTTCGGCTCGCGCTCGGCCGAGAGGTCGAAGCCGCGCTCCAGCAGGTGCCGTGTGATGTTGGCCGCGAAGCAGGAGCCGAAGGCGGTGATCCGCGTCCCCGGCGTCAGCAGCGGCCGCTCGGGCAGCCAGCCGTGCAGGACGTGCCGCGCCAGGAAACCGGGGTCGCCATGCTGGGCCAGACTGGGGTTGAAGTTGCAGGTGTCCCCCCGGAAGAAGCCGACCGCCCGCCGGCGCTTCTCCGCCTCGTCCAGGACCTCGCCGGGCTGGTCATCCGCCTGCCGTCGCTTCAGCGCAGAAATGAGCTTCATGACCGCCGCCCTCCCGTCGGGATAGAGCCAGCTTTTCAGTCGGGTCCACAGGTATCGGCGGTTGTATCCGAGCCGTCAGACCAGTTGCGCGTCCAGGGCGCCCGCGACCTCCGGCAGGGCGCGGGCCAGGGCGGTCTGGAGCGTCGCCTCGGCCACGCCCTCGAGCATCCAGGGCTGCAGGCGGCGATCGAGGATCAGCAGCGTCAGTCCGTGAAGCGTGCCCCAGACCAAGGCCGTCAGGCCGCCGGCAAGATCTGAGCGCCGCTCGGGCAGCCCCCTCAGCACCGCCGACCGGAAGGCCGCGTAGGTGTCGCGTGAGGTCCCGGCCAGCTGAGCCTCCGGCCCCTCCGGCGGGCGGATTTCGTCGCTGGTGAACATCAGCCGGTACATCTGCGGCCGTTCGCGCGCGAAGGCGAAATAGGCGTCCGCGACCGCGGTCAGTCCGCCCGATCCCGCCGCGGCGATCCCCAGCCGGGCGGTCAGATCGGCGAATCCTTGCTCCGCCGCAGCGGAGAGCAGGGCGGCCCGATCCGCGAAATGCCGATAGGGCGCATTGTGCGAAACGCCGGCTCCGGCCGCGAGCTTGCGCAGGCTGACACCCTCGAGGCCCTCGCGCTCCAGGGCGGCGCAGGCCTCCGTCACCAGCGCGCGGCGCAGGTCGCCGTGGTGATAGTTCGCCTTAGATTTCTGCGGCATGCGCGCGTCTCCGGGTCAGCGCCAACATTGGTGTTGACAGTGTCCACACTTGCTATATGTTGACGCCGTCTACTTCAACCCCCTTTCGCAGGATTGTTCCATGACCGCCGAACGTCAGGCGGCGCCCGGCGGCGCCGCGTCCCTTCTCGGCCTCGCCGCGGCCTTCGGCTTGCCGGCGGCGCTGCTTTTCCTGCGTCCCTCTGAGCTCTTCCCGACCCTATCCCAGGCGGAGCAGGTCCTGGTCGGGGAGGCGGGCTGGTGGCTGGCCGCCCTGGTGGTGCTGCTGGTGATGTTCGTCGGCGAGCGGCGCGGCCTGTCGTCGATCGACCTGCGCTGGCCCGGCCTGCGGTCCATCCTCTGGGGCGTGGTCGGCAGCGTCGTCCTGATCGCTCTTTTCATGGCGACGCAGGTCCTGCTGCAACTCCTCGGCCTGGGACTGTCGAAATCGGCCGCGCTCGACTTCACCCAGATCCCGGTCTGGCTGATCCTGGCCATGGCGCTGCGCGCCGGGGTGGTCGAGGAGATCCTGTTCCGGGGTTACGCCGTGACCCGGCTCGAGAGCCTGACCGGCCGGACCTGGATCGCCGCCCTGCTCTCGCTGGCCGCCTTCGTCGTCCTGCACGCCACCTCCTGGTCGGCCGGACATTTGATCTTCGTCGCCGTGGCGGGCGGGGCCTTGACGCTCATGTACGTCTGGAAGCGCAATCTCGCCGCCAACATCATCGCGCACACCCTGGTCGACGTCGCCGGGCTGATGATGGCCCACGCCGCCGCGACGCAGGGCTGAGCCGAACCTGACCAAACCTTCACGTTCCTCCCGCGCGGCCGTGGCTTAACGTCCGCGCGGGAGGATTTTTCATGCGCGCTGCCCTGCTTTCCGTCGCCGCCCTGGCGATCTGCGCCTCGCCGGCGACGGCCCAGATCCGGTTCGAGGACGTCACCGAGACCCACCTGCCGCAAAGCCCGGCGTGGAACTCCATGGACGTCGAGGTCGCCGACCTGAACGGCGACGGCCTGCTCGATCTGGTCGCGCCGCAGGAGTGGCTGGTGAACGCGGTCTATTTTGGCGAACCGGGCGGCCGCTTCCGGCTGGGGGAGGGCGCGCTCGAGGTCCTGGCTGAGGACGAACTGGCGCTCGGCCCGCCGCAGCTGAACCAGCCCGGCATGGGGCACGACAGCGAGGACGTCTCCATCTCCGACTTCGACGGCGACGGCGTGCTCGACCTGATCATCGTCACCGAGGACGACGTCCGCTTCGGTCGGACCGGGGTCCACGAATACTATCGCGGGGCGGGCGACGGCCGATTCACGCGGGTGCGCGGCGTCCTGCCGGACACCGAGGCCAACGCCGTAGCCCACGCCGACCTCAATGGCGACGGCGCGCCGGACCTGCTGATCGTCGGCGCCGGCCAGGACCGGCTGCTTATCAACGACGGCCGCGGCGGTTTCCGCGACGAGACCGACTGGCGCCTGCCGCGCGAGGCCGCGACCGGCCAAGACGGCGAGTTCGCCGACCTCGACGGCGACGGCGATCTCGACATCGTGCTGGGGATGGAGGGCGGCCACGCCCTGTGGCTCAACGACGGCCAGGGCCGGTTCACCGACGCCAGCCGCGAGCGCCTGCCGGCCCCCGGCTTCGTCGAGGCCCGAAAGGTGGCGCCCGTGGACGTGGACGGCGACGGCGACCTCGACCTCTATTTCAGCCACCCGGACTGGATGGGCCGCAACGGCCGCGACCGGCTGTTCATCAATGACGGTTCAGGCCGCTTCTCCGACGAGACCGAGGCCCGCCTGCCGGCGGGCGACGGCCTGACCGTCGACGCCCGCTTCGCCGACCTGGACGGCGACGGCGACCTCGACGTCGTCCGCGCCGACCGTCCGTTCATCACCGTCTGGCTGAATGACGGATCGGGCCGCTTCGCGGACGTGACGGCCCAGGTCCTGGCCGGCGACGTCGGGGCCCATGTGCTGGCGGTCGAGCTGGCCGACTTCGACGGTGACGGCCTGATCGACATCTACCTGGGCCAGCTGCGCACCAGCCAGGGCTCCCCGGACACCCGCGACCGGCTGCTGCTGCAGCGGCGGCAGTAGCAGTTCCGGGGAGACCGCGGCCTCAGCCGAACAGCGCCTCCAGCTGACTCGCGGCGTTCGGCCCGACCGCCTCGGTCGCGCCGCGGCCGTAGGCGTCGCGCACCACGCGTGTGAGGTCGGACACGCCGTGCGCGGTCGGCAGGTGAGCGGACAGCAGGTGGGCGGGCTCCAGCATGTCGAGCATGCCGAGAATACGCCCCAGCGCCGCCTGGTCCATCTGGGCGAGCCATGGCGCGTCGATGCTTGACCAGGCCACGAGACCTTCGCGCAGGGTCTCGGCCGGGATCTGGTCGATGGTCTCGACGCTGCCCGGCAGCAGGGCGCCGAACGCATCCGCAGCGAAATAGACCCGCTCCGTCTCGTCGAAGAAGCCCATCGTCTCCGGCGCGTCGTAGTAAGGCGGCTTCACCTGATGCAGGCGCCGCCCGCCCACCTCAAACACCTCGTCCGGCTCCAGCAGGCGCAGCCGCGAGGGATCGCCGGCCCCAAGCAGACCCAACTTGCCGGCTCCCAGGAAGCTGGTGACGATGGTGGCGTTCGGGGCGAGGTCAAGGACGCGGTCGAGCGCGCCGACGTGGTCGGCGTCGGTGTGGCGGAGCCAGATCCAGCGCAGGTCCCGCGGATCGATCTCTTCGCTCAGGCGCGCAGCGAACACCTCGGCCAGCATGTTCACGCCGGTGTCGACCAGCACCGGCTCGGGTCCCTTGAGCAGGAACGCGTTCACCGGCAGCGCGCCCAGGGTCGGAATGGACATCCAGGATGGAAACGCCGTCCAGGCGTCGGTGATGCGCTGGGTCGCGTGCAGGGCAGGGTCGGTGACAGGGGTCATGGCGGTCCTCATTTCATAGAACAGATGTGTTCAATGAAACTGCGTTAGGTGGCGCATCGGGGCTTGTCAAGCATTCGGTGATCACCCATGTTCACTCAATGACGGATGAGAAACGGCCCTATCGCCTACGAGAGCGCGCCCGAGCGCAGGAAGAGACCCGCCGCAGGATCGTCGAGGCCGCCATGCAGCTGCACGAAACCCTGGGGCCGCGAGCCACGACGGTCAGCGCCATCGCCGAGCGGTCGGGCGTGCAGCGGCTGACCGTCTATCGGCACTTTCCGGACGAGGCGGCCATCTTCCAGGCGTGCTCCGCGCACTGGTCGGCGCTCAACCCGCCACCCGACCCCGACGACTGGACCGACGCCGCCGACCCGACCGAACGGGTCTCCGCCGCGGCGACGGCGATCTATGCCTATTTCTCGCGCACGCGCCGCATGCTGACGTCGCTATACGTGGACCTGCCGCATGTGCCGGCGCTGAAGGCGCCGATGTCGGGATTCTTCGACTATCTCGATGGGGTGAGCGCCGACCTGATCGCCGCTTTCGACCCGGCGTCCTCGGGCGATCACGTCGCCCCGACCATCCGCCACGCCCTGCGCTTCCCGACCTGGTCCGACCTTGAGAGCCAGGGCCTGGACAACGCCGCCAAGGTGGCGCTGGTGTCGCGCTGGCTTGGGGGGCCGCCCCCGGCGCGGCCTTGAACCCGCCTTAACCCGACAGGGCCATACTGCCCTCATTACCGGGAGGCGGCATGGCCAGAAGGGCGACGGCGAAACCTAAGGACACGGGCTCGGGCGAGGAGTTCCTGCGCCTGATGAGCCACGAGATGCGCACGCCCCTGAACGGCGTGATCGGCATGCTCGGCCTCCTGTCGCGGACGAAGCTGGACGGCGCCCAGAGGGCCTATGCGGCCGCCGCCCGCGAGTCCGCCGATCACCTGCTGGGGCTCGTCAACGACCTGCTCGACTACGCCCGGCTGGAGGCCGGCAAGGTCGAGCTGGAGCGGGCCCCGGTCGACCTCGAGCGTTTGCTCCAGGGGGTCGCCGAGCTGCTCAGCCCGCGCGCCCACGACAAGGGTCTGGAGATCGTCTGGACCGTCAGCCCCGAAGCGCCCGATGTCCTGGCCGACGACGGCCGCCTGCGCCAGATCCTGTTCAACCTGGCGGGCAACGCGGTGAAGTTCACCCCTTCGGGCGGTGTGCGACTGGCGGTCGAGCGCGCCGGCGGAACCGCGGCCGAGCCCGTCCTGCGCTTCCTCGTCGACGACACCGGCCCGGGCGTGCCGGCCGAGGCGCGTCGGCGCGTGTTCGAACAGTTCGGCCACGTTGTGCCTTCCGACGCCGACCGTCACGGCGGCACGGGCCTGGGCCTGGCCGTGGTCGAACGTCTGGCCAAGGCCATGAACGGCGCCTGCGGCGTCGAGGACCGCCCCGGCGGCGGCGCCCGGTTCTGGGTGGAGGCCGCCTTCGAGGCCGCCCCGGACGCCGAACCCCGCGGCCGTCCCCTGGACGGCGTCCAGGTCTGCGTCTGCTCGCCCGAACCGATGGTCCGCCAGGCCGCCGCCGCCCAGGTCGAGGCCTGCGGCGGGACCGCGCGGATGACTGACGATCCGGTCGACAGCACCTGCCGCGTCGTGCTGGTCGACCACGCCCTGTCCACCGGCGGCGTCCTGGCGCCCGCGCCGCGGCAGGGGCGGGGCATCATCCTGCTTCGGCCCGAGGACCGCGACCTGATCCAGCGCTATCGGGACGTCGGCTTCGCCGGCTATCTGATCAAGCCCTTGCGCCGCACCTCGCTGGCCGAGCGCATTCTCGCCATCCTCAACGGCGTTCCCGCCGCGGCCGGTCCCGTGCGCGACGACGACCGCGTGGCGCCCCTGCGCAACGCCGGCCTGCGCGTGTTGCTGGCCGAGGACAATCCGGTCAACGCCCTGCTCGCCCGGACCCTGCTCCGGCGCGAGGGCTGCGCGGTCGAGACGGCGGCCTCGGGCCAGGAGGTGCTCCAGGCCATGAGCCGGGCCCGCTACGACCTGGTCCTGATGGACATGCGCATGCCCGGCATGGACGGCGTCGCGGCGGCGCGAGCCCTGCGCGCGCGCGGCGACCAGACGCCGATCGTGGCGCTGACCGCCAACGCCTTCGCCGAGGACCGCCGCGCCTGTCTGGAGGCCGGCATGAACGACCACCTCGCCAAGCCCGTCGACGCCGACCAGCTGCGCGCTGCGCTCGCCCGCTGGACGAACCGCGAGGGTCGGGTAAAGCTGGCCTCCTGATTTCACGGGGCGCGGGGGGCGCCTCCGTTGGAGGGGCCTTTCCGCATGGCGAACGAATCCGGGGCGACCGCCGAGAAGCTCGGCTGGTGGGACTCGATCAGGGTCTACGGCGAGCGGCGAACCTTCGTGATGTTGCTGCTCGGCTTTTCGGCCGGCCTGCCGAACCTGCTGATCTTCGACACCTTGTCGGCGTGGCTGCGCGAGTCTGGAGTTTCGCTCGAGCTGATCACCTTCTTCGGCCTGGCGACGCTGACCTACGCCCTGAAGTTCGTGTGGGCGCCGCTCCTGGACCGCACCAATCTTCCCATCCTGACCAAATGGCTGGGGCACCGGCGATCCTGGATGCTGGCCACCCAGGCTCTGATCATCCTGGGGCTGTGGATGATCTCTGGATCCGATCCGGCGACCAATCTGGGTGCGGTGGCGGTGTTCGCGGTGATCACCGGCTTCTTCGGGGCGACGCAGGACATCGCCATCGACGCCTGGCGCATCGAGGCGTCCGACGACACGCGCCAGGGGGCCATGGCCGCGGCCTATCAGCTGGGTTACCGAGTGGCGGCCATCGTGGCCGGCGCGGTCCCGCTGGTGCTGGCCCAGCTCTACAATTGGAACCTGTCCTACGCTGTCATGGCGGCGCTGATGGGCATCGGCGTCCTCGCCGTCCTTTTCGCCCCACGCGAGAAGCAGCATGTCATCCGCCCCATCCCCGTCGGCGACATTCCGCCCAACCCGGCACTGGAATTCGTCGAGTGGATCGTGCGTCTCGTCCTGATCGCGATTGCGGCGGTGACCATCGGCACGGGCCTGACCAAGCTTTCGGCGGCGCTGGTCTGGGTGCTCGGCCTGATCGGACTCGGAGAGGCTTCAGCGCCGACCATCGAGGCCTTCCTTGGCCAGGAGGGGCTCAACGGCGTCCTCGCACAGTTCACCTTCATCATAGGCGGGTTCCTGCTGCTGGCCGCGGCCTGCTGGCCGTTACCGGGCGTACGCACCCGACCGGGCGCCTATCTCGCCGGCTCCTTCGGCGCGCCGCTCAAGGACTTCTTCCGGCGCTTCGGCAAGCTGGCCGGACCGATCCTGGCTCTGATCTGCGTCTACCGGCTGTCGGACTTCGTGCTCACTCTGATGAACCCCTTCTACCAGGACCTCGGGTTCAGCCTGATCGAGATCGCCGAGGTGCGAAAACTCTTCGGCGTCGTCATGCTGTCCGTCGGTGTGGTGATCGGGGGATGGGCCGTCGCGCGCTTCGGGCTGATCCGCACCATGGTGATCGGCGCCTTCATGAGCCCGGTGTCGAACCTGGTCTTCGCCTGGCTGGCCACCCAAGGCCACGACCTTGGCGCCCTGTTCGTCGCCATCGGCGTCGACAACGTGGCGACCGGTTTCGCGGGCACGGCCCTGATCGCCTACATGTCGAGCCTGACGTCGATCGGCTTCACCGCCACGCAGTACGCTCTGTTCAGTTCGCTCTACGCACTCCCGGGCAAGCTGATCGCGTCGCAGTCGGGACGGATCGTGGAAGCCTCGGCGCGGTCTGCAGACGCGGGAGGGCCGCTGGCGAGCTTCAAGGGTCTGTTCGCGGCCATCTCGCCAGAGTCCCTCGTGACTGGTGCGGCCGCCAGCAGTGTCACTCGAGAAGGCCTCGGCGCCGGCTACGTGACCTTCTTCCTGTATTCGACGGCGATCGGAATCTTCGCCATCTGGCTCGCGTTCTACGTCGCCAAGCGGCAGCCGGCGGCGGAAGCCGAGGCCAAGGCGCGTCAGGCCGAGCAAGAAGCCGAAGCCCAGCCCTCCTGAGCCGGGCCTATTCGTCCTCTTCCGCCACGCTTTCCTCGTAGGCGGCGAAGGTGGCGGCGGTGATGATCTCGGTGACCGAGGCGCCGAGCGGCACGATCTGGACCGACTTCTCAAGGCCGACCAGGATCGGCCCGATCAGGGTCGCGCCACCCAGGGCCTGGACCAGCTGCGTCGAAATGGCGGCCGAGTGGATGGCCGGCATGATCAGGACGTTGGCGTCCTTGCTCAGCCGCATGAACGGATAGTTGGCCCGCTGGTCGGGATCGAGCGCCAGCTCGGGCGGCATCTCGCCCTCGTATTCGAAGTCGACCCCGCGCTGGTCCAGGATGCGGATCGCCTCGCGCACCTTCTCGCCACGTTCGCCCGGCGGATTGCCGAAGGTCGAATAGCTCATGAAGGCCACGCGCGGCTTGCGGCCCAGCTTGCGCACGGTGGCGGCCGCCTTGACGGCGATGTCCGCCAGCTCCTCGGCGCCCGGCATCTCGTGGATGGAGGTGTCGGCGACGAACAGGGTCCGGCCCTTGGCCAGCAGGATGGAGACGCCGATCATGCGGTCCTTGACGTCGAGGACGCGGCGGACCTCGCGCAGCACCATGTTGAAGTTGCGGGTCACGCCCGTGACCATGGCATCCGCCTCTCCCCGCGCGCACATGGTCGCGCCGAAGTAGTTGCGGTCCTGGTTGATCATCCGCTGCACGTCGCGGCGCAGATAGCCGCGCCGCTGCAGCCGGTCGTAGAGCCAGTCGGTGTACTCGACGTTCTTGTCGCTGAGCCGGGCGTTGGCGATCTCGATGCCCAGCTCCTCGAAGTTCAGGCCTGCCTCGGCGGCGTTCTGGCGGATCAGCTCCTCGCGCCCGATCAGGATCGGCGTGCCCAGCTGGGCCTGCTTGAAGCCCCAGGCGGCGCGGATGACCGACGGCTCCTCGCCCTCGGCGAAGACCACCCGCTTGTTGGGCGCCGCGCGCACCGCCGAGGAAATGCGCTGCATCAGGGCGGCGGATGGATCGACCCGCTCGCGCAGCTGGGCGCGATAGGCGTCCATGTCCGCGATGGGCTTGCGGGCCACGCCCGTGTCCATGGCCGCCTGGGCCACGAAGGGCGGGATGTACCAGATCAGGCGCGGGTCGAACGGAGTGGGGATGATGTAGTCCGGCCCGAACTTCAGCTTGCGCCCGCGATAGGCGGCGGCGACTTCGTCGGGCACGTCCTCGCGGGCCAGCTGGGCCAGGGCCTGGGCGCAGGCCACCTTCATCTCGTGGTTCACCCGGCGCGCCCGCACGTCGAGCGCGCCCCGGAAGATGTAGGGGAAGCCCAGCACGTTGTTGACCTGGTTGGCGTAGTCGGACCGGCCCGTGGCGATGATGGCGTCCGAACGGACCGACTGGACCTCTTCCGGCGTGATCTCCGGGTCCGGGTTGGCCATGGCGAAGATGATCGGATTGGGGGCCATGGAGGCCACCATCTCCTTGGTGATCGCGCCCTTGGCGGCCAGGCCCAGCACCACGTCGGCGCCGACCATGGCCTCCTCCAGAGTGCGAAGCGGCGTGTCGGTGGCGTGGGCCGCCTTCCACTGATCGACGTTGGCGCGGCCCTTGTAGACCACGCCGTCGCGGTCGACGATCACCGTGTTCTCGGCGCGCACCCCAGCCGCCTTCATCAGGCCGATTGAGCTCAGGCCCGCGGCGCCGGCCCCGACCAGCACCACCTTCACGTCCTCGAGCCGCTTGCCGGCGATGTGGCAGGCGTTGATCAGCCCGGCGGTCGAGATGATGGCCGTGCCGTGCTGGTCGTCGTGGAAGACCGGGATGTCCAGCAGGTCCTGCAGCTGGCTTTCGATGACGAAGCACTCGGGGGACTTGATGTCCTCCAGATTGATGCCGCCCCAGGTGTCGCCGATGTTCTTGACCACGGTGACGAACTCGTCCGGGTCGGTGGTCTTGACCTCGACGTCGAAGCTGTCGACGTCGGCGAAGCGTTTGAACAGGACGCTCTTGCCCTCCATCACCGGCTTGGCGGCCATGGCCCCCAGGTTGCCCAGCCCCAGGATGGCCGTGCCGTTCGAGATGACGGCGACCATGTTGCCTTTGGACGTGTAGTCGTAGGCGAGGTCCTCGTCCTCGGCGATCCGAAGGACCGGCACCGCCACGCCCGGCGAATAGGCCAGCGACAGGTCCCGCTGGGTCGCCATGGGCTTGGTCGGCTGCACGCCGATCTTCCCCGGCCTGGGCAGCCGGTGGAAATCCAGCGCCTCGTCCTCGGTGAAGTACTGCTTGTCGGTGATGTCGGGCATGAGGGTTCCTTAGCCCCGCGCCCGACCCGCCTCAACCGGCGGGCTGCTCACCTTCCGGCGAGGCCGCCGCCTCGCCCTCGGCCGAGGGGCGCGGATTGCCCTGCTCGTCGGTGTTGCGCACGAAGTCCGAGGTGGCGCCGCAGCCGTTCAGGGTCTCGGGCCCGATCTGCACCCGCGCCGTCAGCGGATAGGTCCGGTCGCTCATGCCGTCCGAGCAGTCCGTGTCCATGACGGTGATGATCAGCGGCTGGCCGTCGTCGCTGGTGGTGGTCCAGGTCGCGGTCGTGCCCTGGATGACCGGCGGCGTGCGCGGCGCGATCATCTCCGGCCGGTCGACGCCGCCGATGCGCACCTGACCGCCGGAGATCTCGACACCCCAGAACGGCTCGGTGCCCAGCAGGTTGAGGTCGCCCGTCAGGTCCACGCCGCCCAGCTCCAGCACCTGGGGCGGGCCGTCCGGCGTCGGGCCATCGCCGCCCGCGGGGGCGTCGGCCGGTTCGCAGGCGGCCAGCGACAGGACCAAGAGGGCCGGGGCGGCGAGCAGGAAACGGCGCATGGATGGCTCCACTAAAGGCTAAGCCGGACTTAGCCGCGAGGCGGCCTTTCGCGTCAAGGCGAGTCGGCTACTCTCCCCCCATGAGCGCGCCTACCGCCCCTTCGGTTCTGGAATTCTTCGCGGGCGGCGGCATGGCCCGGCTGGGCCTGGACGGCTGGCGGACCGCCTTCGCCAACGACCTCGATCCCGTGAAGATCCGCGCCTACGCCGCCAACTTCGGCGCCGAGCACCTGGTGCATGCGGATGTCTGGACGCTCGGCGCCGGGGACCTGCCCACGGGCCGCGCCGGCCTCGCCTGGGCCTCGTCGCCCTGCCAGGACCTCAGCCTGGCGGGCGCGCGCGGCGGCCTGTCGGCGCGCCGGTCCGGCGCTTTCTGGGGCTTCTGGCGGCTGATCGAGGCGCTGGACGCCGAGAATCGCGCGCCGCGCCTCATCGTCATCGAGAACGTGCTCGGCCTGCTGACCTCGCGCGGCGGCGAGGACTTCCGCGCCCTGTGCGACCTGCTGGCGGCGGGCGGCTGGCGGTTCGGCGCGCTCGAGATGGACGCCGCGCACTGGTTGCCCCAGTCGCGGCCGCGCCTGTTCGTCGTGGCCACGCGCGGCGAGGGCGGCCCGGTGTCGGGCGGTCCGGTGGCCCCCTTTCATTCGCGCGGCGTGGTGACCGCCTGGGAAGGCCTGTCAGCCTCCGCGCAGGCCGCCTGGCGATGGTGGCGCCTGCCCGCCCCGCCACTGAGGAACACGGACCTTGCAACGGTCCTGGAGGCCGACGACGCGGTCGACTGGCTCGATGACGCCCAGGCCCAGCGTCTGCTGTCCCTGATGAGCCCCCTGCATCGGCAGAGGCTCGACGGCCTTCTGGCGGCGAGAGAGCGGCGCGTCGGCGCGGCCTATCGTCGGGTGCGACGCGAGGCGGGGGAGCGCGCGCAGCGCCTCGAAGTCCGCTTCGACGGCCTCGCCGGCTGCCTGCGCACGCCCGCGGGCGGCTCCTCGCGGCAGTTCGTGATCGTGGCGGAGGACGGCCGGGTCCGCGCCCGCCTGCTGACGGCGCGCGAGGCGCTGCGCCTCATGGGCGTGCCGGACGGCTATGACGTGCCCGGGCCCGACGGGGCGGCGCTCAAGGTGGCGGGGGACGGGGTCGCCGTGCCGGTCGTGCGGGCCCTGTCCGACGGCCTCCTGCTGCCGCTGCTGGGTCGGGCGACGCGCGCCGCGGCCTGACGGCCTATTTCTGGCGCCAGACGCCGCCGGCGTCGCGGTACCACTGGCCCGCGGGGATCGAGTTGAACCGCTGCTGGAACGAGGAGGCGCCGGCCGCCGCCGTGCCGGCGGCGATGTCCGCGGCGCCCGCGGCCACGGCCGCCTGGCGGTAGAGTTCGGCCCGGCCGGCGTTGATCTGGGCCATGGCCCCACGGATGGCTGTGGTCACCTGGCTTTCGGTGCGGACGCCGAGATAGCCGTCGGCCATCTCGCCGATGATCCCGTCGGCCTTGGCGTCGTTGACGATGGCGCGGGCGTCCTGGCGGGCGACCGCGGCGCTGGCGGCCGACACGACCGCCGGCGCGGCGAGCGCCGCGACGGCGAGACCGGCGCCCATCAGGGCCATCAGAGTGGTCTTTCGCATGTTCATGTCCGTCCCCTCCTAGAACAGGTCAGGGTTCTGCGCGATCAGGTCGCGCACTTCCTGGTCAAGCCGGATGCGCACGTCGGCGTCCAGCTTGGCGTAGATGTTGATCGGGTCGACCTGGACCCGGATCGTGGGCGTGCAGGCGACGGCGACGCTGAGCGCGGCCATTCCGGCCAGGATCGCGGCTTCGAGTCTCTTCATCGGCCTTTCCCGTCTCCTTTGCCCGGACAGTCAACGCCCCGGCGGCTGAACCGTTTCTGAACGCGGCCCGCCGTTGCGGGCGCGCTGAAGCTCCATCAGGTCCGAGATGAACTGATCCAGGTTCAGCGAGGTGTCCAGCGTCAGATTGATCTCGGTCCCCGAAGGCAGGGGCAGCTGGCGGTTCATGAAGTCGCGCTGGATCAGCTCCATCAGCGTCAGACGGATCTCCTGGCGCTGCGGCGGATCGTGCCGCCCGTGAATGGTGAACAGCACGCCCAGCCGGCCCTCGGGAAGGCTGTTGATGGTCGCCTCCAGGGTGTCGAAGCTGAGGTTCTCCATGGCCTGGTAGGCGAAGTCCTGAACCGCGTTGGGCGGCACCGCCTCGCCGCCGCCCTCGGCCTGCAGGCCGGTCAGGGCCTCGCGCCCGATCGACAGGCGTCCCGGCTGGGTCGCGGTGATCTGGCCGTCGATGAAGGTGACCCCGTCCGGACCCATCACGAAGGGCAGGCGGCCCGACACCACCGCGTCCAGGCTGACCCTGTCGGCGAAGCCCGAACGGCTGATCAGCTCGCCCAGCTGGACGTTCTCGAGCACCAGCACGCCCTCATAGCCCTGTGACGGGTCGAGGGGGATCTCCAACGGTTCGATGCTGACCACCCCGCCGGCCGTCTCGACCCGGCCGTCGGCCAGCCGCAGCCGGTCGGCGTTCAGCTCGAACTCCACCTCGGCCGACATCAGCGGCAGGAAGGCGTCGATCCGCTCGACCCGCAGCCTCTGGGCCGGAGCGGTGGCCAGGGGCGCGAGGCTGATGAACTCCACCTGCCCCGACAGGCGCGTCACCGGCCCCGCCGGACTGACGAAGTCCAGGCCCCGCGTCGACAGCAGGCCGGAGCTGGTGGAGGTCTCGGGCGTCCAGCGGAAGCCGCCGGTGAAGTCGACGGCACCCGCCGCCTGCGCCTGGGCCACCCGCTCGGCGAAGGGACTCAGGTCCGCCGGCTGCAGGCCATCGGCGGCGAAGGTCACGCCCGTGGCGTCGATCTCCAGCCCGCCCACGCCGCTGCGGCCGTCGTGGGTGATGGTCAGGTCCGCGACCTGCGTCGCGTGCACCCGGTCGGCCAGGGCGAAGACGCCGTTCCAGGTCTCGTCGGCCAGGGTCACGCGCCCCGAGCCGCGCATCGGATTGAACCGCGTGGGCTCCTGGGTGTCATAGACGATCGCGCTCGAGACCTCGGCCGTCGCCGTCAGGCCGGCGCCCGCGTCGCCCGCCGTGATCAGCCCGGCGCCCTCGGTCACGCCCATGCCCAGGAAGGGCGCCTCGGCCCGGACCTCGCGGGCCTGGCTACGGAAACGCCAGCCGTTGGCGATGGTCAGCAGCGGCCCGTCCGGCGGACACAGGCTGGCGGACAGGTTCTGGACGTCGTTCTCGCCCAGCTCCAGCAGGGCGGCGGTGAAGGGCGTGCAGCCGCTGGCGAAATAGTCGGTACGACCGCCGCCGATCTCCAGCCGGCCGGCGGTGGTCAGGGCGATGTCCCGCGCCAGGCCGAAGTCCAGTTCCGCCTCGCCCTCGACCCGGGCGGTGATCCCGTCGCCGATGTCGTAGCGCACGACCTGCACCTCGGCTTCGGGCAGGCCTCCGCCGCTGGCCGTCAGCGCGAACGCGCCGCCGCCGCTCTCGCCGGGCTGGGCGGAATAGAGCGCCTGCTCGCCCCGCGTCGTGATCGTCACCTGCCCGCCGCTGGCCGGCGTGATCCGCGCCGGCCGGGTCAGGAACAGGGTCGTGCCGGGACTGCCGGTCCGCAGCGTCAGGCCGGGCGCGTCCAGCGAGAAGGCTCCGAAGGCCCGCTTGAGCGTCGCCTGTTCGGGAATGTCGCCGGCCGCCGGCGTCCCCAGGATCGGCCAGCTGCCGCCGCGCGACCGCGCCGACCCGCTCAAGGTGACCAGGCTGGCGCCGGTGAAGGTCGCATCGAGGTCGAAGACGCCGCTGACGCCCAGCAGGCTCAGCTGATCCTGGCTGAACCGCGTGGCCGTAATCCCCGCGTCGGCCGTCAGCTCCGTGCCGCTTTCGCCTCCACCCGCGACTGCGTTCGACAAGGCCACCACCAAGCCTTCGGCCGCGATGTCGCCCCGCCGCAGGCCGCCCGCCGCCAGCCGCGCGTCGCCGTCATAGCGCCAGCTGACCGCCTCGCCCCGCCCGATGCGGAACCGCTCGCCGTCGAGATCGGCGCTGACGCGCGTCAGCGCGAGGTCGCCGCTGTTGAGGGCGCCCGCGCCCGCCTGGCCGTCCAGCCGTCCCTCAAGCGAGAAGACGTCGAGCCATCCCTCCGCCTGGCCGTCGAAGGTCAGGTCGGTGCTCAGCCCCTCGGCTGCGCCGCCCTCCCAGCCAGCCCGCGCCGCGTCCAGCTCGACCGTCGCGCGGACCGGCCCGTCGGCGCGCCGCAGGCGAGTGTCGGGATAGGGCGCGCTCAGGCTGAAAGTCAGGTTGGCGTCGCGGCCGCTCAGGCCCAGCCCGCGGACCGCCTGCACGTCCGCCGCGCCAGCCAGCGTCAGCCGGTCGCCTTGAGCGCGCGCGGTCAGCCCGCCGCTCGTCAGGTCCAGGTCGATCGCCTCGTCCCTCAGCCGCGCCGCCGGCAGGCTCAGGTCCGCGCTGACCAGCCGCCCGTCGTCCAGCCGCGCGTCGCCCGTGGCCCGCAGGTCGCCGCCGCGCGTGATCAGCCGCGCGCTCATGTCCTCGAGGAGGATCAGCGGCCCGCCCTCTTCGTCCGACGGCGGCCGGTCCAGGAACTCCTCGATCACGGGATCGAGCGAGCCGAAGCTGATCTCGCCGTCCCTCAGCGTGGCCTTCACCTGCGGCCGCACCACACGGATGCGGCTCGGCGTCACCGACAGGCCGCCCCAGGGCGCGCCGAGCGCATAGTCGACCTCGACCCGCTCGACGACCAGGTCCGGATCGTCCGCGGGGCCGGCCCTCAGGCTGGCGACCAAGTTGTCGAAGTCCAGCTCCTGGAACTCGACCTCGGCCTCGACGCCGCGTTCCTCCAGCCAGTCGGTCAGGATCTGCCGCGCCGCCTCGCGCCGGGCCGCGTAGGCGATGACCAGCAGGGCCAGGATCAGGCCCAGCACCGCCCCGGCGATCATCACGGCGCGGAGGCGCGCGCCTGCCACGCGCCGTGATGATCGCCGGGGCGGGGCTGGGCCTGAACCTGGCCCTGCGGGTCATCGCCTACGCGGCCCGGCGCGAGGCGGCGCGGCAGATCCTGACCGA
>CAMPGL010000005.1 GCA_946885435.1 uncultured Brevundimonas sp.
CCTTGGACTTGCGGCGCTGGCCGTGCTGGCCGGGGCCGTAGGACCGCTTGTTGACCGGGGACTTCGAGCGGCCCCACAGGTTTTCACCCATGGCCCGGTCGAGTTTGTACTTGGCGCTATGGCGCTTGGACATGACGTCACTCTCTTCTTGATGCGGCCCGGCATCCCCACGATCGGGAATGCGATCTCAACGGCGGTCCACGCATCGTCCGTAATGGAACGCGCCCGGACTTGCGGGTCCGGGCGTGAAGGCGCGGCTTATGGCCGCCGCGGCCCGCAAAGTCAATCCGGGGAAGCCTGCGCCCGCTTGGCCAACACCCTGCCCCGCCCCCTGGAGAGCGCGACGATCATGCCTCGCATCATCCGCACCTCCTGGGCCGACAGCCGCGCGCGGCCGAACAGGGCCCGGATGGCGCGGACCATGGTCGGCTTCTTCTCGGGCGGGTGGAAGAAGCCGCCGTCCTCCAGCTCCGACTCCAGATGCCCGAACATGCCCTCCAGCTCGCCCTGCGGCGCCGGCGGGTCGGCCTCGCCGAGAATGGCCGGCGCGGCGGCATCAAGGCTGAGCCGCCACTCGTAGGCGGTCAGCGCCACGGCTTGCGCCAGGTTCAGCGACTTGTGCCGCTCGTCAACCGGGATGGTGATGATGCCTTGGCACAGCACCAGCTCGTCGGTCTCCAGTCCCGTACGCTCACCTCCGAACAGCAGGCCGACGCTCTGACCGGCGCGCACCTCGGACTGAAGACTCTCCATCGCCTCGTGCGGGGTACGAACTTCCATGCGCAGGTCGCGCGGCCGTCCCGTGGTGGCCCAGACGACCTGCAGATCCGCGATGGCCTCGGGCACGCTGGCGAAGACCTTCACGCCGTCCAGCACCCAGTCCGCCCCGGAGGCCGCGGCCCAGGCGCGGTCCTGGGGCCAGCCATCGCGCGGCGAGACAAGCCTCAGCTCGTCCAGGCCGAAGTTGGCCATGACACGCGCCACCGCGCCGATGTTCTCGGCCAGCTGCGGCTTGTCGAGGATGACGACCGGCGCGCGCATCACCACGTCACAGCGCGAACGACAGATTGGCGCTCAGGCCGACCGGGCCATAGACGTAGGCGATGTCCGAACTGAGGTCGCGCGCCATGGCCGCGATGATGGTGCGGCCCAGGCCGGAGCCCTTGGGAGCATCCTCCGTCGGCTCGATGCCGACCCCGTCGTCCTCGACGATCAGCCTCGCCTGTCCCGCACCGGTCGCCTCGAGGCGGACGCGGATCTCGCCGCCCTCTCCGCCGGGATATGCGTATTTCACCGCATTGGTCACCAGCTCGGCGACCAGCACCCCCACGGCCACCGCCCGGTCGGTCGTGGTCTCCAAGGGCTCAGCCTCAACCCGGATGGAACAGGCGTCCGGACCGGAACACAGCGACAGCGCCAGTTCCTCCGCCAGACTTCCCAGATAGCCGTCCAGCGACACACGGGTCATGTCGGCGGAGGTGTAGAGCCGCCGGTGGACCTGGGACACCGCCTCAATCCGCGCCTGGGTGGCGCGGAAGGCTTCCCGCGCCAGCGGGTCCTCGATGGTCCGGCTTTGCAGGGCCACGAAGCTCGACACCAGCTGCAGCGAGTTGCCCACCCGATGGTTAACCTCCCGCAGCATCGCCTCGGCCCGATCGCGGGCGCGGGCGACTTCGAGGTGGGCGGCCTCGGTCGCCTTGCGCAGCCTTTCGCGGGCCAGTGCGTCTTCCAGCGCGGCGCGCAACAGGGCCGTGAAGTCGTCCTGCACGTCCTTGATGACGTAGTGCACGGCGCCGGCCCGCAGGGCCTCGACCGCAAGCCGCCCCTCCTGGGCGCCCGTCACATACACAACCGGAGGCGCTCCGGGGATGGCCCGGATCTCGGGCAGCACTTCCATGCCGTCGCGCTCGGGCATGTAATGGTCGAGCACGACAAGATCGAAGACCCCGTCGGCGAGCGCCTGAAGCCCGGCGTCGCCGGAGTGCACGCACGTGGTGTCATAACCGTGCCGGGCCAGGTCCTTCTGGACCAGGCGACACAGGGCGGGGTCGTCGTCGATATAGAGGAGCCGGACGGGCGCTTCCGTCATTCGATGTCTGGAGCCTGCATCACCGACAGGAACAGACCCAGCTGACGGATCGCATCGGCGAAGCTTTCATACTCGACCGGCTTGGTGATGTAGACGTTGCAGCCCAGGTCGTAGCAGCGCTGGATCTCGACCTTGTCGTCCGTGGTGGTCAGCACCACCACCGGGGCGCGGCGCAGCCGCTCGTCGGCCTTGAGTTGAGAGAGGATCTCGGTTCCCTGCATGTCGGGCAGATTGAGGTCGAGCAGAACCAGCAGCGGCCCGTTCTGCTTGACCGAGTCCGAGAAGAGATATTCCAGGGCCGACCCGCCATCCGCGAAATGCGCGATGTCATTGGCGATGTTCGCCCGGCGGATGTTCTTTTCGATTAGCTTGGCGTGACCGAGGTCGTCCTCGACCATCACGATCTTCACAGCTTCACTCATCCGAACCTCCCACGCCGTCGACCGTGAGCCGTTTGGGCAACTTCACCTCGAATGTCGAGCCCTCTCCGAGCGTCGAGGATACGCCGATCGTGCCGCCCAGACGGCGCACGGTGTTCCTGACGAACGCCAGCCCCAGCCCCTCGCCGGGTCGATCCTGACGTCCCGAGCGGCGGAAGAGCTCGAATATCCTCTCGTGGTCCTTCTGAGCGACCCCTCGCCCGTTGTCCTCGACTTCGAACACGGCGAGCCCGTCAGCTGTCTCGCGCCCCCTCACCACGATCCGTCCGGGCCGGTTCGGGTCCAGATACTTCACGGCGTTATCGATCAGGTTGCCGAACACCTGCTCGACCATCAGCCGGTCGCTCTCTACGTCGGGCAGAGGCTCCACGACGATCTCCGCCCCAAGGGCCTCGGTCTGGTGATTGACGCTGTCGGCGATGGCCTGGACCAGGCCCGTCATATCCAGCGGCTGGACAGAGAGGTTGCGCCGACCCTCCCGCGACAGCTTCAGGATCGCATTGATGAGCCGGTCCATCTTTTCGGTCGACGTTCGGATGAACCCGATGGCCTCCGGGATGTCCTCGCGGACGGCGGCCGCGGCTTCTGGCACGAGCTGCTCCGGGGCCGAGGTCTCGACCCGGGCGAGCTGCTTCTCGATCGATTTCGCGGCGGCCTGGAGCTCCGAGGTGTAGCCCATCACATTGACCAACGGCGCGCGCAGGTCGTGACTGACGATGTAGGCGAAGCGCTGGATCTCCTCGTTGGCGGCGACGAGGTCGGCCGTGCGTTCCCTCACGCGCCGCTCCAGGCTGGTGTTCGCAAGATGGAGCTCGGCCCGGCCGCGCTGGATCACGGCCAGATACCTCAGGAAGATGACGATACAGGCCGCGGCCACGAGCACGATGAGCACCGTGGAGATTACGGTGATCCAGTAGTTGAACGCCGCGAGACGATCGGCGCCCGCCTGGCGCCCAGCGATCAGCTCGTTCTCTACCGCGATGATCTCGTCGAGCATGTCGCGGGCCTGCGCCATCAGCTGCGGACCGCGGCCTTGACGGACCACGCCCAGCGCGTCGCCGATCCTGCCCTGGCGGGTGTCGCGCACCGTCTGCTCAGTCAGTTGCAGACGTTCCTCAAGGACAGGCTGCAGCCGATTCACGCGCTCGGTCTGGGCGGGATTGTCCTGAACCAGTTCATGAAGACGCAGGAGCTGCCGGAAGGCGTCGTCACGCGACTCCGCCTCCTGGCTGACGTAGGCCTCGCGACCTGTGAGCATGTACCCACGCTGGGCGCTTTCGGCCTGGGTCGCGCTGATCACCAGGCGGTTGGCCGTGGCGCGGACCTCATAGGTATGCCTGAGCAGCCGGGTCTGATCCTCGGCGCGCTCAGCGGCCCAGAGGGAGACGATCCCCGAGGCGATCAGGGCGACGAAGCCGACCGATAGCAGGGCCAGGATGCGCGCCCCGATGCCGGAGTGCTTCAGGGTCTGCGCCAGGGTCTGCAAAGCCGGTCTCGCTCAATTCATTCGGCGCGCCACAAGCCACGCCGGGCGACGCGCGGCAAGAACCTTCGCGGTCTCGCCGTCTTCAGACCACCCCGACGGTCTTCAGCCGCGCCTTGGGATGAACTTCGTTCTGGCTCATCACGACGGTCTGTCCGCGGAAGCGCTCGATGATCGAGCGGACGTAAGGACGGATGCCGGGTCCGGTTAGCAGCACCGCCGCCTCGCCCATCTGCGCCGCGCGCTCGAAGGTGTCGCGCACCGAGCGGATGAACTCCTGCAGCTTGGAAGGCGCCATGGCCAACTGGCGCTCCTCGCCGTTTCCGACCATGGCGTCGGCGAAGGCGGCCTCCCACTCGGGCGACAGGGTGATGATCGGCAGCTGACCGTCCGGCCCCTGGTTCTGCCAACAGAGCTGCTTGGCCAGGCGGGTGCGGACGTGCTCGACCAGGTTCGTCACGCTCGACGTGTGGGGCGCGGCCTCGGCCAGGCCTTCCAGGATGGTCGGCAGGTCCCGGATCGAGACCCGCTCGCGCAACAGGGCCTGAAGCACCCGCTGGATCGTCGTGGTGGTCACCACCGACGGGACGAGGTCCTCGACCAGCTTCTTCTGCTCGGTCGGAAGCTCCTTCAGCAGCTTCTGCACCTCGGCATAGGACAGAAGGTCCGGCATGTTGTCCTTGAGGATCTCGGTCAGGTGCGTGGTCAGCACCGTCGAGGGATCGACTAGGGTATAGCCGCGGAAGGTGGCTTCTTCGCGCAGGCCTTCGTCCACCCAGGTCGCCGGCAGGCCGAAGGCGGGCTCGCGGACATGTTCGCCCGGCAGGTCGACCTGGCGGCCATGCGGATCCATCGCCATGAGCTGGCCAAGCCGCACCTCGCCGGCCCCGGCCTCCATCTCCTTGATGCGGATGGCGTAGCCCTGAGTCGCCAGCCGCATATTGTCGAGGATGCGCACCGGCGGCATCACGAAGCCGAACTCGGCCGCAAGCGTGCGCCTCAGCGCCTTGATCTGGTCGGTCAGGCGGCGGCCCTCGAGGTCGTTGATCAGGCTGAGCAAGGCGTAGCCCAGCTCGATCTTCACGTCGTCGATGGCCAGCGTGTTGGAGATCGGCTCCTCGGCCGGTTCGGCCGGTGTGGAGCTTTCCACGACCGGTTCGGGCTCCAGCCGCTTGCGCCCTTGCCGCCACGCCAGCACGCCGGCGCCCGCCGCGATGGCGGCGAACGGAAGCAGCGGCATGCCAGGGATCAGGCCGATCACGCCCGCGGCGGCCGAGACCATGCCCAGGCTGACAGGGTTGGTGGCCAGCTGGCTGACCATGGCCTTGTCGGCCGAGCCTTCGACCCCAGCCTTGGACACCAGGAAGCCCGCCGCGATCGAGACGATCAGGGCCGGCACCTGGGTGACCAGACCATCACCGATGGTCAGGACGACGTAGGAGTTGGCCGCCGCCCCCGCCTCCATGCCGTGCTGGAGCATGCCGATCAGCACGCCGCCGATGGCGTTGATGGCGGTGATAATCAGGCCGGCGACAGCGTCGCCGCGCACGAATTTGGACGCGCCGTCCATGGCGCCGAAGAAGGTCGATTCCTGCTCCAGCTCCTTGCGCCGGCGCTTGGCCTCGTTCTCGTCGATCAGGCCGGAAGACAGGTCGGCGTCGATCGCCATCTGCTTGCCCGGCATGGAATCCAGGGTGAAGCGCGCGCTCACCTCGGCGATGCGGGTCGAGCCCTTGGTGATGACGACGAAGTTCACCACCAGCAGGATGGCGAAGACGATCAGGCCGATGACGAAGCTGCCGCTCATCATCAGATTGCCGAAGGCTTCGATGATCTGGCCGGCGCTGGCCGTACCCTCGTGGCCGTGGGACAGCACCAGGCGCGTCGAAGCCAGGTTCAGGCCCAGCCGGAACAGGGTCGCGACCAACAGCACCGTCGGGAAGACGGCGAAATCGAGCGGCTTCTTGATGAGCAGCGCCGTCATCAGGATCAGCACCGAGGACATGATCGAGATGGCCAGGAGCAGGTCCAGCACCATCGTCGGGATCGGGACGATCAGCAGGACGACGATGAGCAGGACACCCAGCGCCATCGCGACTTCGCCGCGATAGAGCCAGCCCCAGACTTCCTTGCCGCTGGGACGCGCGGCGTTGAAGTTGGCGAAGGCGTCAGACATGGCCGAGCGCCCCCAGGGCCCGGCGCGTGGCCTCAGCGATCACGGCGTCACGCTGCTCGGCAGACGAGCCTTCGGCGCCCTCGTAATAGATGGCCAGCAGGATCTCGGACGCTCCCGAGGGATAGATGATCGCGATGTCGTTGGCGTGGATGGTCCCGCTCGTGCCGGTCTTGTGCGCGACGGTCCAGCCGGCAGGCACGCCCGCGCGGATCCTTTCCGCCCCTGTGGGCGAACCGATCATCCAGCCGGCAAGCAGTTCGCGCCGCTCGGCGTCCAGCACGGGCTCGGCGCCGACAAGCACGGCCTCAAGGTTGGACACGGTCTGAAGCGGCGTCGTGGTGTCGAGGTCGCCATCCGGGTGGTTCAAAGCGGTTTCCCACCGATCGACCCGGGTGACGTCATCGCCGACGCGCCGGTACCAGGCCTGAAAGGCACTCAGGCCGCCCAGCTCGCGGATCAGCAGGTTCGCCGCGGTGTTGTCGCTCACCTCGACGGCGGCCTGGCACAGCCGCTCGACGGTCGCGGCTCCACCAACGAAGCTTTCGGTCACCGGCGCGTGGAAGACGATGTCCGCCTGGGTCACCGGCACGGGCCGGTCGAGCCGCTCCTCGCCCCGCTGCACGCGCTCCAGCGTCGCCGCCGCCAGGAAGGCCTTGAAGGTCGAGCAATAGAGAAAGCGCTCGGCCCCGCGCCACGACACCTGGCCAAGCGAGCTCGAGGCGAACAGGCCCAACCGCCCACCGGCTTCCAGGCTCGCGAGATCGAGGTCGGACGCCGCCGCGGTCGCAGGCGCGCTCAGGCAAGCGCCCAGTAGGGGCGCAACGCCAACACCCAGCGCACCCGCGATAATGGACCTTCGGTCCATCAGGCCGCGCTCAGGCCGCTTTGCGGGGCCGGGACGGAGACGCCCGCGGCGGTGTACTCGTTCAGCTTGTTACGCAAGGTGCGGATCGAAATCCCAAGGATGTTCGCGGCATGCGTCCGGTTGCCGAGACAGTGGTTGAGGGTGTCGATGATCAGCGCCTGCTCCATCTGGGCCACCGTCTGGCCGACGAAGGCGCGCGACACGGCGTCGGCGGCCTGGGCGGCTCGGCCGGCCGGACCCTGGTCCAGCGAGGCCAGCGGCTTGCCGTCCGGCAGGCTGATGGCGTGCTCGTCGATCTCCGGCCCGGTCGCCAGCAGCACCGCGCGATGCATGGCGTTCTCCAGCTCGCGCACATTGCCCGGCCAGGCGTGAGCCCGCATCCGGGCCTGAGCGGTCTGGGACAGGGGACGGTGCGGCATGCCGTTGGCGGCGGCGTACTTCTTGACGAAGTGCTCGGCCAGGGCGGCGATGTCCGCCGGACGCTCACGCAGCGCCGGCAGCCGCAGGTTCACGACGTTCAGACGATAGAGCAGGTCCTCGCGGAAGGTCCCCTCGCGCACGGCGCGGCCGAGGTCCCGGTTCGAGGTGGCGATGATGCGGATGTCGACCTTGACCGGCTTGGAGCCGCCGACGCGGTCGATCACGCGCTCCTGGATGGCGCGCAGCAGCTTGGCCTGCAGCCGGGCGTCCATTTCCGAGATTTCGTCCAGCAGCAGGGTGCCGCCGTCGGCCTCCTCGAACTTGCCGATGCGCCGGGCGACAGCGCCGGTGAAGGCGCCCTTCTCGTGCCCGAACAGCTCGCTTTCGAGGAGATTGTCCGGAATGGCCGCGCAGTTGACGCTGATGAAGGGCCGCTCGGCCCGGCGCGAGTTCTGGTGCAGGTAGCGCGCCATCACCTCCTTGCCGACGCCGCTTTCGCCGGTGATCAGCACCGAGGCGTCCGAGCGGGCGACCTGGTCGGCCAGACGGATGACCGCCTCCATGGCCGGATCCCGCGTGACCATCGGCCGCTCGTCCTCGGCCACCGCCGAGAGGATCGCCGCGATCAGGTCCGCCTCGGGCGGCAGCGGGATGAACTCCTTGGCCCCGGCCTTGATGGCGGCGGACGCCTTTTCCGGATCCGCCCCGACCCCGCAGGCCACCACCGGCACATGGATCCGCTCGGCCTCGTTCGCCGCGATCAGCCCGGCGATATCGAGGTCGTAGTCGACCATCAGGAGGTCGGCCCCCTGCCCTCGCCGGAGCGTGTCCGTCGCCTGGTCCGTGCGCTCGACGTGGCTGACGCGGGCGCCCTGCGCCATCGCCATCTTCACGGCGGCGGCGAGCTGTCCGCTCAGTCTTCCGACCACCAGTAGCCGCATGTTCCAGTCTCCTAAGGCTTACGCTGCGGCCGTTCAGGCCGCGGTGTCTTCGGTCTTGATGATTTCGGTCATGGTCACGCCCAGGCGTTCGTCGACGACGACGACCTCGCCCCGGGCGACCAGGCGGTTGTTCACATAGATGTCGATGGCCTCGCCGACCTTTCGGTCCAGCTCCAGCACGCTGCCCTGGCCGAGCTTCAGCAGCTGCGCGACGCTCAGCGACGCCTTGCCCAGCACGGCCGAAATGCCGACGGGCACGTCAAAGACGGGAGCGAGGTCGGTGGCCAGCTTGGGCTCGCCGCCGTCGACGGTGGCGACCGCCGTGCTTTCCGGAAACTCCTCGAGAGGGAGATCGGTGTCGGCCATTAGAACTCTCCTGAAGGATGGTCGGCCTCGGCCGCTAGGGCGGCTTGAAGGGCGTCGCGCACGCGCTGGGCGGCGGCGTCGGGGTCGTATTCGGCGCGGCCGTCCGGCCACTCGATGACGAAGGCCGCGGGGCCCAGCCCCGGCTCGTCGCGGAGCAGCACGCGGCCCGGCAGGCCGGCGTCATTGGCGGCCTTCTCGAGCATGGCGGCCAGGTCACCGTCGGCGCCCGAGGCGCGGACGATGAGCCGGGCCGCGCCGTCGATCTCGGCCGACAGGGCTTCCAGCGCGGCGTTCAGCGGGGCGCGCGGCAGGCGGTCGAGCGCGGCGGAGGCCACGGCCTCTCCCGTCGCAAGCGCGAGGCTGGCGGCCTGGGCCCGGTGAGCCTCGATCACCTGGTTCAGCATCGGCAGGGCCTGGCGGCACGCGTCGGCGATGTCAGCCAGCGCCTGGGCCCGCCGGCCCTCGTCGCTGACCCGCTGGGCGGCCTGGCCTTCGGCGAAGGCCTGCGCCTGCAGCGCCTCGACCTCGGCGGCGAGATAGGTGCGGCGCGGCCGCGGGGCGGCGGTCGACACCACCCGGCCCGCCTCGTCGAAGCAGGTGTCGAAGCCGAACTTCTGGGGTGCGGAGGCGGCCATCAGTAGATCAACTCGTCATCGCCGCCCTGGCCGGCGAGCATGATCTCGCCCTTGGCGGCGAGGTCCTTGGCGACCTGCACCATGGCCATCTGGGCGTTGTCGACGTCCTTGAGGCGGACGGGGCCCATCGACTCCATGTCCTCGCGCATGATCTTGGCCGCACGTTCGGACATGTTGGAGAAGAACAGCTCGCGCAGACTGTCGGACGCGCCCTTCATGGCCAGAGCCAGCTGGTCCTTCTCGACGGCGCGCAGCAGGGTCTGGATGCCGCCGGGATCAAGCTTGGACAGGTCTTCGAAGACGAACATCAGAGCCCGGATACGTTCGGCCGACTCGCGATTCCGTTCTTCGAGCGCCGTGACGAAACGGCTCTCGGTCTGGCGGTCGAAGTTGTTGAAGATCTCCGCCATCATCTCGTGGCTGTCGCGCTTGGAGGTGCGCGCCAGGTTCGACATGAACTCGGTCCGCAGGGTCTGCTCGATCTTGTCGAGGATCTCGCGCTGGACCGGCTCCATGCGCAGCATCCGCTGGACGCATTCGAGCGCGAAGTCCTCAGGCAGGGCCGTCAGGACGCGCGAGGCGTGCTCGGCCTTGATCTTGGACAGGACCACCGCGACGGTCTGCGGGTATTCGTTCTTGAGGTAGTTGGCGAGCACCACCTCGTTCACATTGCCCAGCTTGTCCCACATGGTCCGGCCGGCCGGACCACGGATCTCCTCCATCAGCCCTTCGACCTTCTCGGCCGGCATGAAGGAGGCGAGCAGTCGCTGGGTCTGTTCGAAGCTGCCCATGATCGAGCCGGCGCCGCCGACGCCGGAGACGAACTCGATCATCAGGTCTTCGACCACATTGGCCTGGACCGTGCCGAGCGAGGCCATGGCCTGGGAGATCTCCTTGATCTCGTCCTCGTCCAGGCCTTCCCAGAGCCGCGTATGATCCTCACCCAGGGCGAGCAGGATGACGGCCGCCTTCTCAGGGCCGGTCAGGCGCCGGGCGTCGTCGACGGACTGCTTGCGGGCGACGAGACGGGCGGCCATCAGCCTTCGTGCACCCAGTTGCGGATGATCGAGACCGATTCATCCGGGTGGCTTTCGACGAAGTCGGCGACCTTCTTGACCGAGCTGGCCTTCACCTGGCCCTCGATGCGCGCGATGTCGAGCCGCTGCTCCATCTCGCTCGGCGGCATCAGTTGAGGCGCGCCCGCGCCCGACGCCTGGAGCAGTTGGGGCCCGCCCGCCGCGGCGGGGGCGCCCGGCAGGGCCTGGGGGGCGACGCCGGCGAGCGCCAGCTGACCGCCCGCGCCTCCGCCGCTCGCCGCCTTCACCAGCGGGCGCAGGACGAAGAAGACCATCAGGGCGCCCACGATCAGCAGCACCAGGAGCTCGACGGCCCGCATGATGTCGTTCCGGTCGAAGTCGAACATCGAGCCGGCCGACTCCGCGCCGCCTTCCGCCACGGCGGGGCGCGAGAAGCGGACGTTCACCACCTCGAACTGGTCGCCGCGCTGGGTGTTGATCCCCGCCGCGTTCTGAACCAGCGCACGGATCTGGGCCATCTCTTCGTCCGAGCGCGGGGCGTAGGTCGGTTCGCCGCCGTCGGCGCCGGGCGTCCAGACACCGTCCACGGCGACCGCGACCGACAGGCGTTGCACGGCGCCGGGCTCACGGACCGTCGTCGTCGTGGTCGAGGAGATTTCGTAGTTGGTCGTCTCGCTGGTCTCACCGGATCGGGACGACGGGCCGAGGAAGTCGGCTTCCTGGGGCGCGCCGCCGTCCGGCAACTGATCGGCCACGGTCGCGCCGCCGCCTTGGCCACCCTGACTGTCCTCGGAGGTCGACTCGCCGGTCGAGGTGGAGCGAACGACCTGGCCGTCGGGGTCGTATTCCTGCTGCTGGATGGTCTGGCGGCTCTCGTCGATCTCGGCGGAAACCTGGATGCGCGCCGCGCCCGGCCCGACCACGCCTTCAACAAGCTCGGTCAGGGTCCGCTGAAGGCGCTGCTCGATCTCGGCGCGACGCTCGGACGCCAGGGCCCCAGAGAAGCCCTCGCCTTCCCCGCCGGCAGCGAGCAGCCGGTTGTTGGAATCGACGATGGTCACCCGGTCCGGTCGCAGGCCGGTCACGGCGGTAGCGACCAGCTGCTGGATGGCGCGGATTTCCTCGCCCGACAGTTCGCGTCCGCCGGTGTCGATGGTGACCGAGGCGGTGACCGGCGCGGCCTCCTGCTGGAACAGTTGACGCTCCGGTAGAGCGATCAGCACCCGGGCGGAGTTCACGCCCCGCATCGACATGATGGTGCGGGCGATCTCGCCCTCGATGGCGCGCTTGCGGTTGAGGTTCTGCTGGAATTCGGTCTGACCCAGCGCCGACTGGGTGTCGAACAGTTCGTAGCCGACGCTGCCGGAGGTCACGAGGCCCCGATCGGCGAGCAGCAGGCGGGCGGTGCCCACCTCGTCACGGTTGACCATGATGGTCGAGCCGTCGCCGCGCGTCTCGTACGGGATGCCCGCCTGATCCAGAGCGGCGGTGACCTCGGAGGCCTCGCGCAGATCGAGGTTGGAATAGAGCAGCGAACTGGGCGGCTGGCCGACCCGCAGCATCACCGCCACGAGCACGGCCGCAACGCCCGCCGCCACGCCTGCGAGGGCCGCCAGACGGCCAACCCCGAACCTTTGCAACGCCGCTGAAAAGCTGCCCACGCGCCCCGCCCTCACACGGAATCGGCGGACCGACTCCAACTAGGCAGAAAGTGCCGCCCGGGTGGTAAACGCGGCCTTAATCGCGGCCTTAGAGAACGCCGTTAGCGCGCGCAGCGGGCCTCGCCGGCCGCCTTGATCCGCGCCTCCGCGATGGCGTCGGCCACCTCGTAGGTCGGACGGTTCTCGGCCGCCGAACGCTCGAAGACCTCTTCGAGGGTCTGCATCAGGCGCACCAGCTTGCCGTCGACCCAGGCCGGGTCGTAGGTCCCACCCGACTGACGCGCGGTCAGCTCCGAAGCGACATTGATGATGCCGCCGCCGTTGACGACGTAGTCCGGCGCATAGAGCACGCCCGCGTCATGCAGGCGCTGGCCGATCTCGGAGGTGGCCAGCTGATTGTTGGCGGCGCCGACGATGGCCTTGGCCTTCAGCCGCGGCAGGGTCTCGGGGTTCAGCGTCGCGCCCAGGGCGCACGGCGCATAGATCTCGGCATCGACATCATAGATGGCGTCCGGCGCGACGATCTCGGCGTTCGTCCGTTCCGCCACTTCGCGCAGCGTCTTCTCGTTGATGTCGGTGACGATCAGGCGGGCGCCGGCCTTGTGCAGCTTCTCGGCCAGATAGGCGCCGACGTGGCCGGCGGCGCCCTGCACGGCGACGGTCAGGCCGTTCAGGTCGTCCTGCTTCCACAGCCGCTTGGCGGTCACCAGCGTCGAGCGGAACACGCCCTCGGCGGTCACCGGGCTCGGATCGCCCGAACCCCACGGACCGTCCGACAGGCCGAGCACATACTCGGTGGCCTTGCGGGCCTCGGCGATGTCGGCGACCGACACGCCCACGTCCTCGGCCGAATAGTAGCAGCCGCCCAGCGTGTTAATGGCGCGACCGAAGGCCTGGAACAGCTCCGGAGACTTCTGGGTCTTGGCGTCGCCGATGATGACCGACTTGCCGCCGCCCATCTCCAGATCCGCGACGGCGTTCTTGTAGGACATCCCGCGCGACAGGCGCAGGACGTCGGTCAGGGCCTCCTCAGAGGAAGCGTAGTTCCACATGCGGCAGCCGCCGACGGCCGGGCCGCGGGCGGTGGAGTGAACTGCGATGATGGCCTTCAGGCCGGTGGCTTCGTCGTAAAACGCGTGGACGCCTTCGTGTCCCCGGAAGGACGGCGAATCGAAGAGGGTCATACAGAACCCGCTGATCTGTTGAGGGGGAAGGTTCGTTGGCGCGCCCCATACGCCCCCGCTTCCGGAAGGGCAAGCGCGGCCGGGCAAGTTAACGCCGATCAGTCCCGCGGAATGGGCCCGGCGCCGGAGGGCCACGGCGCGGCCGGATCGCGGATGAAGGCCAGGACGTCGGCCATCACCCTCTCCGCCTCGTGGTCGCGGACCAGCAGGTGGTGACCTTCCGGATAGAAGGCCTCGCGCGCGTGCGCGGGCAGGTTCCTCAAGGCCAGCTTGGTCGGCTCATGCGCGATGATCTGGTCGCGCCCGCCGTAGAGGTAGGCCAGCGGCGCGCGCACGCGGGACAGGTCGCGGCTGCCCGCCTCCATCATGTTGACCAGGCCATAGAGGGTGTCGAACCGGGTGCGGGTCAGAAACCCGGGGTCGCGCCCCATTCGATAGAGCTCTGCGAAGTTGTTCGAGGCGTAGATGTCGCGGACGGCGAACTCCGGCGGCTCGACCGCCGTCTCGCCCAGCAGGCGCGCCGCCACCCACAGCGCCGCGCGATTCGGCAGCGGCTGGGCGGACCAGCCCCACACGGCGGGCGCCAGCAGCACCACGCGATCCGCGTCGGGCGGTCGGTCCGAGGCGAAAGCGGCGATCGCCACGGCCGAGCCCAGGCTTTCGCCCACCACCGCCACGGTCGCGCGCCGGTGACGCGCCCGGACGAGCGCGACCAGCGTGCGCAGGTCCTCGGTCAGCAGCGCCTCGCCCGCCCAGACGCCGCGCCCGGGCGAGCCCCCGAAGCCGCGCTGGTCATAGGCGTAGGTGACTACGCCCTGCTCGGCCCACCACGGCCCGGCCATGTGCCAGGTGCGGCGATTGTCGTTCATGCCGTGCACCGCGACGATGACCGCGGACGGCTCGCCGCGCGGCCGCCATACGCTGAGCGGCAGGCGTGCGCCGTCGTGCGCGACGAAGTGGTCGGCTTCCAGTCTCGGCCCCGCGAATCCCGGAGAGACCGGCAGGGGCGACTGCACGGCCGGCGCGCAGGCGCCCAGCGCGGCGAGCATCAGCAGCAGTCCGGCGATCCGCCTCATGGCGTCAGGATAGCCCGCACCCGCGCGCGCAAGTAAGGCAGGACCTCATCCTCGAACCACGGATTACGCTTCAGCCAGCCGGTGTTGCGCCACGACGGATGCGGCAGCGGCAGGATGTCGGGCCCATACTCCCGCCAGGCCCCGACCGTGTCGGTCATGTTCGCCTTGACCCGATCGCCCAACGCCCAGGCCTGGGCGTAGCCGCCGACCAGCAGGGTCAGCTCCATACGCGGCAGGCTTTCGAGCAGGCGCGGCCGCCACAGCTCGGCGCAGCGCGTCGGCGGCGGAAAGTCCCCGCCCTTGGGATTGGTCCCGGGAAAGCAGAAGGCCTGTGCGGCCACGCCGATCCGGCGGTCGGCGTAGAAGGTCTCGTAATCGACGCCCATCCACTGACGCAGCCGGTCGCCGGACGGATCGGTGAACGGCAGGCCGCTCTCGTGCACGCGCCGGCCCGGCGCCTGACCGCAGATCAGAAGCCGCGTTTCGGGGAACACGCGCACCACGGGCCGCGGCGCATGCGGCAGGTCTCCCGCGCAGGCGCGGCAGGCCCGGATGTCCGCAAGGACCGCGTCCAGATCAGTCGAGATCGTCATCCTCGGCGGGCTTTGGCGGCAGGGCGGCCTTCGCCGCCGCGGCCTCCTCCTCGGTCGGCAGGCGAAGGCGGATGACGCCCTTCATCTTCGACGGATCGATCGGCTTGCCCTTCTTGGTGATGGTCAGCCTCCCCTGGCGCATCAGGCCCAGCGCGGTGGCCTTCACCTTGGGCAGCATGCGCTGCCACTGATCGGGCTGCAGGTCCTTGGCCACCTCGGCCGGCTCGATGCTCTTGCCGCCGACGCCCTTGGGATCCGCCTTGGCCAATTTTTCGAAGATGGCCGCTTCGATGGGGTCGCTCATCGTTCCTATATGCTGCATTGCAGCAGCAAGAAGAAGGCGGAGCCCGCATGGTTGCCAAGCGCACGGTCACGGAAGGCGAGTTCGCCGGCTGGCAGATGTACGATCTGCACGACACCTTCGATCAGGTGGTCGGCCCCTTCTACTTCCGTCCCGATCCGGACGGGCGGATGCGCTGCGCCTTCCGCGCCGAGCAGAAGCACATGAACGCCGGCCAGCGCATGCACGGTGGCTGCCTGATGACGTTTGCCGACATCGCCCTGTTCCAGACCGCCTACCAGGAGATGGAGGGCTCCTCCGGCGTGACCGTCCAGCTCGACTCGACCTTCATCGACGCCGCCCGCGTCGGCGACCTGGTCGAGGCGACGGGTGAAGTCGTTCGCGCCGGCAAGAGCCTGATCTTCGTGCGCGGCCAGATCACGTGCGGCGAGCGCACCCTGATGACCTTCTCCGGCGTCATCCGGAAGTTCGACAAGCGGGACTAGACGGCCCGCTCCCCGCTGCGTCCGCCTTTCAGCATCGACAGGGTCAGCCCGCCCGCCGCCGCGGCGGCTAGGTAGAGCGCCGCTCCGCCCATCAGCTGGAACGCCAGGGCCCCCAGGATCGCACCGAAGGTGAGGCCGGCCCAGAGCCACAGGTGGGGCAGGAAAGCCCAACGATCCCCGCCGCGCGCCGCCGCCGCAAGCGCGTGGCCAAGCTTGACCAATGCGCCGGTCATGTAGGTCAGGCCGACGCCGACCTCTCCGTTGCGAAGGAAGACAGCGTTCTCCACGCCCATGGCCACGACCATGAACCCCGCCGTGAGGCCCACGGGCGCTTCGAGAGAGGCCGAGACGGCCGCGGCCAGCAGCAGCAGGGTCTCCAGCGACAGGACACGCGCCCGTGCTCCCCGGTCTCCGCCTGCCGCCATCGCGCCCAGAAAGGCGCCGCCGACGAAGCCTGCCAGCAAGCCCAGGGCGCTGGTCGCCAAGGTCCAGTCGCCGATCGACAGGCTGGCCGCGAGGCGGGTCGAGTTGCCGCTCATGAAGGACACGAACAGACCGCCAAGCAGCAGGAAGCCGATGCTGTCGACGAAGCCGGCCAGCGCGGCGAGCCGCACCGCCAGGCCGCGCTCATGCTGCTCCAGCGACCTCAATCGGCGACCATTCCCGCCTTCGCCGCGGGCCGCGCCTTCAGCGCCTCGCGCCAGCGCGCGACGTTCGCAAAGGCGGGATCGGGCCGATACTTCACGAGCCGTCCGAAATCGATCCCGACATAGGCCACCACGTCGGCCACGGTGATGCGGTCCGCCGCGAGGAACTCTCGGCCTTCCAGCTGACGGTCCAGGACCTTGAGGAAGCGTTCGGCGGTCGCCTTGTTGTACTCGGCCACCGCCGGCTGCGGCGCCTCGAGCGCCGATAGCGCAGGATGGCTGAAGCGGGTGAACAGCATCAGCGGATTGGCGAGATACATCTCCGCGCGGCGGGTCCACATCTCGATGAGCGCGGTCTCGAGCGGGTCGCGGCCGAACATGTTGGGCTCGGGATAATGGCTCTCCAGGTACCGGCCGATCGCGATGGACTCGGTGATGCAGGCGCCGTCATCCAGCTCCAGCGACGGCAGGTGCGACAGGCCGGCCCGGGCCCGGTATTCCGGCGTTCGGTGCTCGCCCGCCAGCAGGTTCACGGGCACGATCTCTATGTCGGAGATGCCCTTCTCCGCCATGATCCAGCGGACGCGGCGCGGATTGGGCGCCATCACCGTGTCGTAGAGCTTCATTCGGTCAGGTCTCCGTTTCGTTTCGAAACGTAGTCCTAGAATACGGCGGCAGGCAAGGCCCCCACGACGGCGGCGCTCATCAGGGTGGCCAGAAAGCCCGCGAACAGCGCCTTCCACACCAGTCCCAGGACCTCCTCGCGCCGGTCGGGCATAAGCACCGACAGGCCGGTGACGGTGATCCCCACCGAGCCGATGTTGGCGAAGCCGCACAGGGCGTAGGTCATCAGCATCCGCGTGCGCTCACTCATCTCGCCGGCCGGCACATTGCCCAGCTCAATGAAGGCGACGAACTCGGTGAGCGTCAGCTTGACGCCGAGCAGCCAGCCGGCCTTGCCCGCCTCCTCCCACGGCACCCCCGTCAGCCAGGCGACGGGCATGAACAGCCAGCCCAGCACCCGCTCCAGCGTGAGCGGCGCATCGAACAGCCACAGGCCGCCGATCATGATGTTCACCAGAGCGACAAGCGCCACGAAAACAATGAGAACCGCCGAGATGTTCAGCACGACCATCAGGCCGTCCGCCGTGCCCTTCACGATGGCGTCGATGGCGGAATCGTACTTCAGGGCCGAGCCGTAGTCGGCGTGGGCCCCGCCCTCCCCCTCCTTCTCCGGCAGCATGATCCGCGCCAGCGCGACTCCCGCCGGCGCCGAGACGATCGAGGCCACCAGCACGTGGCCCGCCGCATTGGGCAGCAGGCCCGACAGGATCGCCGCATAGGCCACCATGGTGGATCCCGCCACCGTCGCCAGGCCCACCACCATCAGCAGGAACAGCTCGGACCGGGTCAGCTTGTCGAGATAGGCCCGGATGACGATCGGGCTTTCGATCATGCCGAGGAAGATGTTGGCCGCCACAGCCAGCGCCGAGGCGCCGCCCAGGCCCATGGTCCGCTGGAACAGCAGGCCGAAGCCTTGCGTGATCCACTTCAGGATCCGCCAGTGCCACAGCAACGCCGACAGGGCCGAAATGACCAGGATCAGCGGCAGAACCTCGAAGGCGAAGACGAACAGCGCCCGGTCGTTGGCGACCACATAGGGCTGATCCCCGCCGCCCAGATAGCCGAAGATGAATTGCGTCCCGCGCCGCGTGGCCGTCGCCAGGGCGTCGACCGAGCCGGTGATCGCCCCGAGCACCACCTCGGAGCCCGGCACGCCGAACACCAGCAGCACCAGCAGCGCCTGGACCGCCAGGGCGCCGAGCGTCAGCCGCCACGGAAACCGCGTCCGGTCCTCGGACATCAGCCAGCAGACGCCGATGATGACCGCCAGCCCCAGCAGGCTCTGCAGATTGTAGAGGCTGAACACCCGCGCGACTCCCCTCGCCCTGGGCGACCTTAGACGCCTATGCCGCAAACGAAAACGGCGGCGGAGATCGCTCTCCGCCGCCGCGTCCGTTCAGTCTGTCAGGCCGATCAGGCGCCGATGGAGGCCGGATCGATCTTGAAGCCCGGGCCCATCGTCGAGGACAGGCTGATGCGCTTCACGAAGGTGCCCTTGGCGCCCGAGGGCTTGGCCTTGTTCAGGGCGTCGATCAGGGCCGTGACGTTGGCGGTCAGGGCGTCTTCGGTGAAGCTCGCCTTGCCGACGCCGGCGTGGACGATGCCCGCCTTCTCGACGCGGAACTCGACGGCGCCGCCCTTGGCGTCCTTGACCGCCTGGCCGACGTTCGGGGTCACGGTTCCGACCTTCGGGTTCGGCATCAGGCCGCGCGGGCCCAGCACCTTACCGAGGCGACCCACCAGGCCCATCATGTCGGGCGTGGCGATGACGCGGTCGAAGTCCATGAAGCCGCCGCTGATCTTCTCGAACAGATCCTCGGCGCCGACGTGCTCGGCGCCGGCCGCGGTCGCTTCGGCCGCCTTGGCGTCCTTGGCGAAGACGGCGACGCGGACGTCACGGCCCGTGCCCGACGGCAGGTTGACCACGCCGCGGACCTGCTGGTCGGCGTGACGCGGGTCGACGCCCAGGTTGACGGCGATCTCGACGGTTTCGTCGAACTTGGCCTTGGCGTTCGCCTTGACCAGCTTGACGGCCTCGGCGAGCGGAAGCGGGTTCTCGCGGTCACCGGTCCAGGCCTGGATACGCTTGGGTTGCTTGGCCATGTCGATCAGCCCTCCACCTTCAGGCCCATCGCGCGGGCGGAGCCTTCGATGATCTTCGCCGCGGCGTCGATGTCGTTGGCGTTGAGATCCTTCATCTTCTTCTCGGCGATCTCGCGCAGCTGGGCGCGGGTGATCTTGCCGGCGGTCTCGCGGCCCGTCTTGGAGGCGCCCGACTTAATCTTGGCGGCTTCCTTCAGGTAGTGGGTCGCGGGCGGGGTCTTGGTGACGAAGGTGAAGCTCTTGTCCTGATAGACGGTGATGACCGTCGGCAGGGGCGTGCCCTTCGGCTCCTTTTCCGTGCGCGCGTTGAATTCCTTGCAGAAACCCATGATGTTGACGCCGCGCTGGCCGAGCGCCGGCCCGATGGGCGGCGAAGGCGTGGCGGAGCCGGCAGGCACCTGCAGCTTGATATAGCCCAAGATCTTCTTGGCCATTGGCTGTCTCCAGTATGCGACGGCTCGTCAAAGCCGCCTATGTGGCCGTGGTCCGGGCAGCCCCTCCCACGGATTTGATCGCGGGCCGAAGCTCGCGAAGGCGCGGCGTGTATCAGAACGGGCTCTGTTCGGCAATCGCGCGCTCATCCAAGCTTTTGCTTATGGGCCTCATCGGAAAGATCGTCTTGCCCGTCGATCGGCGCACCTCCACATTCTGCAAATGGTTCGCAAGATCGTGGAGACCGGTCGGCTCCTGGCCCTCAAGGTGGCCAGCTACAGCGTCATGCACCTGGTCGTCGCCATGGCCACGGCCTACGCCCTGACGCGTGACTGGCGCGTGGCGGTGGGGATCGGTCTGGTCGAGCCAGTCGTCCAGACCCTGGCCTACGCCCTGCACGATCGCGTCTGGCATCGCGTCGAGGGCCGCCGTCTGCTCAGCAACGCCGAGGAAACCGCAGAGGCCGTGTCTGCACGGCTTGAGGTGCTGGAGCCCGCGGGCCCGAGCCACGCGCACCATCACGGCCTGACGTTCGGCCTGAAAGGGATGGCGCTGAAGACGGCGACCTACGCCCTCATGCATTTCTCAGTGGCCGTGACGGTGGCCTTCGCGCTGACCGGCAGCCTGGCGACCGCCCTCGCCATCGGCATCGTCGAGCCTCTGGTGCAGACCCTGTTCTTCACCCTGCACGACCGGTTCTGGACCAGGCGGGAGGCTCGGCGGCTGGCGCGCGCCTAGGCCCGCCACTGAATCGCAAAGCCGTGCGGATGTCCCCGCGCCAGCACCCGCCGCTGTCCGCCAGGCCAGACGGTGAGGCTCAGCTCGGCCCAGCGGCGGCCGTCCGCGTCCGGCGCCTCCGCTGCCTCGTAGGACAGCCAGGCCAGGGGCGCCTCGGCGGTCGCCGCCGCACCCTCCCGATCGAGATGGGCGACAACGCGGCCCCGCCCCTCGGGCGTGAAGTACTGCAGGGCGATGGTGTGCATCACCACGCGGCACAGGCCTGGAGTGGGTTCGACCGAAAGCTGTCGCTCCAACCAGTCGGCGCCGTCCGCGCCCGTGACCGGCGGGGGATAGGCGCGCGCGATCTCCAGCGCCGCATCCAGTCGCGTCAGCCGCTCCCTCTGGTCCGCCCAGACGTAGGCCAGCAGACGCTCGGCCGCTTCCGGCCGGGACACGTCCAGCGGGCTGAGGTCGACGCCCTGGCGCGTGGCCACGACAATCTTTGCGTCCGGCGGCGGAGGCCCATCCCAATCCGGCGCCAGCCGCACGGCCGAGCCCCGGTCGCCGGTCGCCACGCCGCCGAGGTCGAAGGCGTAGCGGTCCAGATTCAGGTTCAGTCCGGCGCTGCAGCCGAGCTCGTACAGGTCGAACGGCAGGCCGAACCGGTCGGCCAGAACCAGCAGGCCCGCCGCCAGCGGACCGGACCGGCCGACCTCGTTGGTCTGAGGCGGACTGTCGAGCCACGCGAGGATGAAAGCGCCTGCGGTCCCGCAGGCGGTTTCGATGGCCGCCCACAGGGTGTCATCATCCGAGATCGCATTGGGCGGCCAGGCCCGAGCCACCCCCGCCGGCTCGCCGCGTCGAGCGCAGGCGTGCAGGGCGCCGGCGAATCTCAGCGGCAGGGCGTCGGCATGGGGTCTCGGATCGCCCCGCCAGTCGAGCACCCGCCGCCCCACCGGGGTCGATGGGGCCAGCCGGTCGGCAGCCAACTCGCAGACCTTCGCCGTGAAGGGCGAGCCCAGGCCGGCGCAGATCCGGGCCTGCTCGCGAAAGGAGGCCCGGACGTCCGCCTCGCTCACAGCTTGCCGAGAGCCACGACATAAACCTCGGACGAGTCCTTGCGGCTCGCCTTCGGCTTGATGAAGCGGACGTCGGCGAACTCGGCGCGCAGGCGTTCCAGCACACCCCCGGCGTCACCGCCCTGGAAGTTCTTGGTCACGAAGGCTCCGCCGGGCTTAAGCGTGCGGATGGCGAAGTCGGCGGCGATCTCGATCAGCGCGATGATCTTCAGGTGATCGGTCTGGCGATGTCCGACCGTGTTGTGCGCCATGTCCGACAGCACCAGGTCCGGCGCGCCGCCCAGCGCCTCGATCAGCCGGTCGTCGACGCCGGGGTCAGTGAAGTCGGCCTGGATGAGCACGGCGCCCGGGATCGGGTCGATCGGCAGCAGGTCCACCCCCACCACCGCCGAGGCCCCCTGTTTCAGCGCCACCTGCACCCAGCCGCCGGGCGCCGCGCCGAGGTCGACCACGCGTGAGCCCTTCTTGATGAGGCCCAGCCGCTCGTCCATCTCGATCAGCTTGAAGGCCGCCCGCGAACGCCAGCCCTCGGCGCGGGCGCGTTCCGACCAGGGATCCGCCAGCTGGCGCTTGATCCACTGCTGGCTCGACAGGCTCTTCTTGTCGGCCGTCTTGATCTTCTGGCCCATGCCGCGCCCAGCCTCGGTCCCGCCCGACGGCGGGCGCACCATGCGGCGGCGTTCCGGTTCATCGCTCATGGGCCGCCTCTAGCACGACGCGCTTGTCCTTGCTCGCCCGCGACGAAGGGGCGATAGGGACCGCCCGCCCGAATCCGCTAGACTCCCCGAATGGCCAAGCCAGAGCCCATCGACGACCTGTTCAGTTCGCTCTCCTCGCCGGAGCCCGCGCCCCAGTCGACGACGCCGCAAGCGCTGTCGCGTCCCGAGCGCGCGCCCGAGCCGGAGCCGGTCGTGCCTACCCCGACGGGCGGTGGCTATTCGGCCGCCTCGATCGAGGTGCTGGAAGGGCTGGAGCCGGTCCGGAAGCGGCCGGGCATGTACATCGGCGGCACTGACGAACGGGCGCTGCACCACCTCTTCGCCGAGGTGCTCGACAACGCCATGGACGAGGCGGTGGCCCGCCACGCCAAGCTGATCACCGTAGAACTGGACGCCGAGGGCTTCCTCGCCGTCACCGACGATGGCCGGGGCATCCCCGTCGACCCGCACCCCCGCCATCCGGACAAGTCTGCGCTCGAGGTCGTCATGACCGTGCTCCACTCGGGCGGCAAGTTCTCGGGCAAGGCCTATGAGACCTCGGGCGGCCTGCACGGCGTGGGCGTCAGTGTCGTCAACGCGCTGGCCGAGCGGCTGGAGGCAACCGTCTGGCGCGACGGTTTCGAGCACCGCCAGGTCTTCTCGCGCGGCAAGCCGCTGACTGGCACGGAAAGGGTCGGCTCCTCGCGCAAGAAGGGCACCCGGATCCGCTTCAAGCCGGACGACGAGATCTTCGGCGCGGGCGCGGCCTTCAAGCCGGCGCGGCTGTACCGGATGGCGCGGTCCAAGGCCTATCTGTTCCGCGGCGTGACCATCGAGTGGAAGCTCGCCGCCGAACTGGCCAGCGAGCAGATTCCTGAGCGCGCCACCTTCCATTTCCCCAACGGCCTGGCCGACTACCTCGCCGAACGCATCGGCGAGCAGGAGACGGTCACTCCGGCCTTCTCCGGTCGCGTCGAGCGCAAGGGCGACGCCGGCGCGGTCGAATGGGCCGTCACCTGGAGCCCGGCCGGCTTCGGCGACCACGACAGCTTCGTCCAGTCCTATTGCAACACCGTGCCGACACCCGACGGCGGCACGCATGAGGCCGGCTTCCGCGCCGCCCTGGTCAAGGGGCTGAAGGCCTATGCGGAGCTCACCGGCGAGAAGCGCGCAGGCATCCTGACCGCCGAGGACGTCATCGCCCAGGCGGGCGCCCTGGTCTCGGTCTTCATCAAGAACCCGGAGTTCCAGGGCCAGACCAAGGACCGTCTGTCGTCCTCCGACGCCCAGAAGCTGGTCGAGGCCGCCCTGCGCGACCCCTTCGACCACTGGCTCACCGAAAGCCCGCAGCGGGCCAACGCCCTGCTGGGTTTCGTGCTCGAGCGCGCCGAGGAACGGCTCAAGCGCCGCAAGGACAAGGAGGTCGCCCGCGCCTCGGCGACCCGCAAGCTGCGCCTGCCCGGCAAGCTGGCCGATTGCTCCCAAACGGCGGCGCAAGGCGCCGAGCTCTTCATCGTCGAGGGCGACTCGGCCGGCGGCTCGGCCAAGCAGGCGCGCGACCGCGCCTCCCAGGCCATCCTGCCCCTGCGCGGCAAGATCCTGAACGTCGCCTCGGCGTCCGGCGACAAGGCGCGCCAGAACCAGGAGCTCTCGGACCTGCTGCTCGCGCTCGGCGTCCAGACCGGCTCGCGGTTCCGGCTCGAGGACCTGCGCTACGAGCGTATCGTCATCATGACCGACGCCGACGTGGACGGGGCCCACATCGCGTCCCTGCTCATCACCTTCTTCTACCGCTCGATGCCGGAGCTGATCCGCTCGGGCCGGCTCTTCCTGGCCATGCCGCCGCTCTATCGCCTCAGCCACGGCGGCAAGACGGTCTACGCCCGCGACGACGCCCACAAGGACGAGCTGATGGCGACCGTCTTCAAGGGCAAGAAGCCCGAGATCGGCCGCTTCAAGGGCCTGGGCGAGATGAACCCGTCCCAGCTCAAGGAGACCACCATGGACCCGAGGCGGCGCACGCTCGCCCGGGTGGTGGTCGAGCCCGGCCATGAGGCCCAGATCGACGACCGAGTCGAAACCCTGATGGGCCGCAAGCCGGAACTCCGCTTCCGCTTCATCCAGGAGCACGCGGCCTTTGCCGCCGAGGACCTCGATGTCTGACGTCAGCGCGGCGCGGATTCCCGCGCTGATGCTGACCTATGACGCCGATCTCGACGTCACGCTCTTCTGTCTCGATCAGTACGCCCGGCACTGGCCAGACTGCCCGCTTCGCTTCCTGGCGCCCGTCAACAGCGACGCGGCGCAGGCCAGGCTCATCGCCGAGGCGCCGCCTCAGCTGGACATCCAGGCGGTCTCCTCGCCCGGTTCCGTGGGCGCCACCCTTCGGACGCTGCTGGCGCATGCCGGGGATGTCGACTGGATCTACTGGGCCAACGCCGACCGCTATCCGTACGCCCTCCCCGACCCGGATAGCCTGAGCCAGGTCGTCGCCGCCGTGACAAGCGGCCAGGTCGCCTCCGACGTCCCCGCCGTGCGGCTCACCCGCTGGCTGGATTCGATCCAGACTGACGATGCTCCACGGTGTTGGGTGGCCGGTCAGTCGTTCCGCTCAGGCCCGTTCGCGCCGTTCGGCTTCTGGCATCATCACCTTCTGCGCCGCGAATGGCTGGTCTCGCAGCTGGAGGGCGCTCCCGAAGAGGAGTCCCTCTATGACTTCCATGTCCGCGTGGTCGAGCCGCTCGGAGCGGACGGGACGCGCGCCCTTATTCCAGACAGCAGCCTGATCAAGTTCGAGGAGCCCATCATCAAGGGCGACCTCACCCTGAACTACCTGTCGCGCCTCGAACGGCGCGGCCGACCGGTTCCCGAACGCACGGTGCGCCGCGCCACCACGGCCTATGCGTCGCCCCGCATCGCGAAGGACAACCGGTTCTGGGAGAAGGCCGAGAAGGCCCCGTCCCTCGCCGCGGCCTGGCCTACTGAACCGGTAACCGTGATTTCCTATGGAGGGGTGGGGTCCAAGGCCTTGGTCCGATGGCTGTCGCAGGCGACGGACCCCGTCCGGCGCTCCCGCGCCCACACTCACCGGCGCATTCCGCCGCCTCGCGTCGGCGCGGCCGATCGTCTCGTCTATGTGTTCGGCGATCCGCGAGAGGCCGTGCTCTCGATCTTCAATCGGCGCATCGCCCGCCATGAACGCCATGGGTTCGAGCCCGACGGCTCGACGCTCGGACGTGCCGACTTCGCCATCTGTCACGCGATCAACCTCGAGGCCGATCCGCGTCCCATGACCGAGGCCTGGGACCTTGAGACCTATCTCGATCATGGCGTCGACCTGTTCCGCCTGCAGGAGCATTTCGACTTCTGGAGATATGCGGACGGCGAGTACCCGATCCTGTTCGTTCGCTACGAGACCCTGGACCGGACCGCGCCGGCGCTGGCTAAGGCGCTCGGCCTTGAGCGCCCTCCGTTCGAGTTTTCTAAGCGCACGAGCCGGCTTGGGGACCTGGACGCGGACCTCCGGCGAAAGCTGGACGCTCTCTACGGAGATTTCGCCGGCGAACTCGCCGCCCTACCGGACCTCTTCGAAGTCCAGGGCACGACAGTTCGGCCTATCGGGGACTGATGCGCCGACTGCTCCGCTTGCGGATTTGCGGCGCATCCACAGACGGCCCCAAACTGTCCCCGTTCATCGGCACGTCCGCCCCTGCCGCAGGGGCGTGCGACAGGTAAACCGTTAACGCCATGAACGCCGCCCTCGCGACCTTGACCTATCCCGCGCCCGAGCCCGTCGGGACCAGCCTGCCTCACAACCTGGAGGCGGAGCAGGCCGTCCTGGGCGCGATGATGTTCGACAACGCCGTGTCCGAGCGGCTGAACGACAAGCTGCGCGGCCACCACTTTTACGAGCCTTTCCACCAGCGGCTGTTCGACGCCATTGAGGACCACATCCGCCAGGGCCTGCTGGCTGAACCCACCATCCTGATGGAGCGGTTCAAGCGCGATCCGGCCTTCGAGGAGCTGGGCGGCGTGCGCTACCTCGCCGACCTCGTCGACCGCGCGCCGCCAGCGGCGCACGCGCCCGACTATGGCCGGCTGGTCTACGACCTGGCGCTGCGCCGCGACTTGATCCGCATCGGCGGCGAGATCATGAAGGAGGCGCCCAACCCCGAGCGGGACGCCAAGGACCAGATCGAGCTGGCCGAACAGTCGCTCTACACCCTGGCCGAGACGGGGGCGTCCTCGACGGGCTTCGTGCCCTTCTCTCACGCGCTCGCGGGCGCGGTCGACATGACCGCCGAGGCCTTCCAGCGCGACGGCGGCCTGGCGGGCCTTTCCACCGGCCTGGTCGATCTCGATCAGAAGCTGGGCGGTCTCTATCCGTCGGACCTGCTGGTGCTCGCCGGCCGTCCCTCGATGGGCAAGACGGCGCTGGCCACCAACATCGCCTTCAACGTGGCCCGCAACTACCGCTGGGAGCCCTCGCCGGAGGGCCGCAAGACCGTCTCCGGCGGCGTCGTCGCCTTCTTCTCGCTGGAAATGAGCGCCGAGCAGCTGGCGCTGCGTATCCTGGCGGATGCGTCGGGCGTGTCGTCCGACCGGCTCCGCAAGGGCGAGATCGACGCCTCCGAGTTCGGCCGCGTCCGCGACGCCGCCATCGAGATCGGCGAGGCGCCCCTGTTCATCGACGCCACCGGCGGCCTGCCGATCGGCAAGCTGGCCGCTCGCGCGCGCCGCCTGAAGCGGGCCGAGCACGGGCTCGACCTCATCGTCATCGACTACCTGCAGCTGGCGACCGCCGGAGGCGGCGACGGCGGCGGCCGGCGCGACATGAACCGGGTGCAGGAGGTCTCCGAGATCACCCAGAGCCTGAAGGCGCTCGCCAAGGAACTGAACGTCCCGGTCATCGCCCTGTCGCAGCTGTCGCGTCAGGTCGAGAACCGCGAGGACAAGCGGCCCCAGCTGTCGGACCTGCGCGAATCCGGCTCGATCGAGCAGGACGCGGACGTCGTCATGTTCGTCTATCGCGAGAGCTACTACCTCGGCCGCTCGGAGCCGCGCGAGGGGTCCGAGGACCACCTCAAGTGGCAGCAGGAGATGGATGAGGTCCGCGGCAAGGCCGAGGTCATTATCGGCAAGCAGCGTCACGGCCCGATCGGAACCGTGAAGGTCAGCTTCGACGAGAACACCACCCGGTTCGGCAACCTGGCCCAACCCGGCCGCTACGAGCCGCGCTGATCGGGTCCAAGCAGGCGGGTCAGTGGGTCCAGGGGACCTTGCGATTCGTCGCGAAGTTGTCGGCGTAAGCCTTGATGATCACAGGCGCTTCGTGCGGCTCGTACACCCGGAACGGGATGCCGTGCTTCTCGGCGTAGGCGACGGCTTCGGCCTGGGTGTCGAACTTCAGCCGGATCTGACCATTCATGTCGCGCGAGCTCGACCACCCCATCAGCGGATCGGGCGTCCGGGCCGACGCAGGTTCGAACTCCAGCGTCCAGGCCTGGGTCTTGGCCTTGCCGGACTGCATGGCGGTCTTGGCGGGGCGGTAGATGCGCGCGAGCATGCGTTTTCGTCTCCGTCGTTCACCGATGGTCGGGGCGGCAGGATTCGAACCTGCGACCCTCTGCTCCCAAAGCAGATGCGCTACCAGGCTGCGCTACACCCCGGGTCCTTCGGCGGATGCGCCTTCTGCCACGCGGCGCGGGCCGCCGCTAGCGGCTTTGGAAGAACGGGTGGATCACCTGGTCGCCGGGATCGGCGCTGATCTCGGCGGCGCGGCCGCCACGCAGTTCCAGCACGCCCGTGGCCGGCCCGTTCGAGGGGATAGAGGTCTCGGAATAGGGCGTCGTGTTGCGCGCGATCGAGACGATGCGTCCGTCGGCGCCGATGTAGATGATGTCCAGGGAACTGGGCGTGTTGCGCATCCAGAAGGAGCGCTCCTGCGAATCCGGGAACTGGAACAGCATGCCGCGGTCATCCGCCAGGGGCGGACGGAACATCAGGCCGCGCTCGCGCTCGGCGTTGTCGTCGGCGATCTCGACCTGAAAGCTGTGCCGGCCGGTGTCGGTGACGACGGTCAGGGGTTCCAGCCCCGGCTCGAGCTCCGGCTCGTCGCCGCCGCTGGCGCAGGCGGCCAGGGCGAACGCGGTCAGAACGGGCGCGAACTTGAACATGCCGATCCCGGCCATGGGACCTCCGTGGAACTGGGCGCCGTCAGGCCGGCGCGATCTCCGCCACCACCAGGCCCTTGGGCCCTCGGGCGAACCGGACTTCCACTTCCTCCCCCGGCTGCAGATCGTCAAGCCCGCAGCGCCGCAGGGTCTCGATGTGGACGAAGATGTCCCCATCCTGCCCGTCGCGCACGACGAAGCCATAACCCTTGGAGCGGTTGAACCACTTGACCTTGACGCGTTCCGACGGGCCATCGAAGGCCTCCGGCGCGGCGCGCCGCGGCCGCGCGCTCGGAAAGCCGCCCCGCTCCCGCTTCAGGCCCTCGTAACCCGGCGTGCGCAGCTGCGGACCGTCGGCGGGCCCTTCCTCCAGCGACACCACCGTGGAGACCTGCCAGCCCTTGGGGCGGCGCACCACGTCGCAGACGATCAACGAGCCCTCGGCCGCAGAATCGCGCCCGCTGTCACGCAGCGAGGTCACGTGCAGCAGCACGTCCTTGAGATCGGTTTGGGTAGGATCGTCCGGGACGATAAAGCCATAGCCCTTGCCCGGATCGAACCACTTGACCCGGCCATGGATGCGCACGCCCGACTCGGCGTCCGCCTCTTCGTAATCTAGCCCCGACATAGTCCTTCTCGCCCCAAGCCCGATGGGCTCGGAACGGAGCATAACACGGTTTCAGGGCTGCTGGCACAGCCCCAAAAATCAGCGTTTTATTTTCGGGAGATGATTGCCCGCGGTGGCAGTCCCTAGGGGAATCGAACCCCTCTTTTCAGGTTGAAAACCTGACGTCCTAACCGATAGACGAAGGGACCACTCGGCCGCGGACGGGCGATATAGCCGCCTCCCCGGACGGGTGCAAGCCCCGCCTGACGTGGAATTCAGCCGATCCGACGAGGGTCGTGGGCGTCGTGGATTTCGAACTGGACCCCGCGCCGGCCGTTCCAGTCGTCGGCCTTCAGGACCCCCGCCAGATCCAGCGATCCATTGGCGCCCAAAAGGGTTTCCCCCAGGGGCGTCTCGGCCGCCCGCCAGGCGATGGCCTTCAGCGACGCGCCGTCCGGATCGGTCAGCCGGCAGGCGATATGGCCGCCGTTCAGAACCCGGATGTCGCGCGGCAGCACGCCCGACACCGCGAACACCGGCTCGACGTTGCCAGGCCCGAAGGGCGCCAGCCGATCGAAGCTTTCCAGCAGCGCACGGTCCGCGCCGCGCGCCGTGATCAGGACGTCGATCTCCAGCGCGTCCTCCTCGAGGGCCGTACTGGTCTCTTGGGACAGCCGCGCCTCCAGGAAGGCGCGCAGCTCAGGCAGAAGGTCGGCCTTCACCGTCAGGCCCGCGGCCATGGCGTGGCCGCCGCCGGCCAGGAGCAGACCCTCGTCGAACGCCGCCTGCACCGCACGGCCCAGGTTCACGCCCGCGATCGAGCGGCCCGAGCCCTTGCCGACGCCCGTGGCTAGATCGATCCCGACCACGATCACCGGCCGACGCCAGCGCTCCTTCAGCCGCCCGGCCACCACCCCGATGACGCCCGGATGCCAGCCCTCGCCCGCCGCCAGGATCAGCGGGCCTTCGGTGGAATGGTTGCTCCCGCGCTCGATCATCAGGGCGCAGGCCTCGGTGACCTCCTTTTCGACCTCGCGGCGCGTGGCGTTCAGCGCGTTCAGCTGCTCGGCCAGGTCGCGCGCCTCGTCCGGATCGTCGGTGGCCAGGAGTCGCGCGCCGAGGTCCGAGCGCCCCACCCTGCCCCCCGCGTTGATTCGCGGTCCGAGGATGAATCCCGCATGGAACGGCGTGGCCGCGGTCAGGGGCGATTGCGCCGCCTCCATCAGGGCGGAAACCCCGACGTTGCTCCAGGTCGACATCACCTTCAGGCCCAGCGACGCCAGAGCCCGATTGAACCCGGTCAGGCTGGTGACGTCGCAGAAGGCGCCCAGCGCCGCCAGGTCCAGCCACTGGCGCAGGTCCGGTTCTGGCCGGTCGGCGAACAGGCCGCGCCGGCGCGCCTCGCGGTTCAGAGCCGCCAGCAGGACGAACACCACACCCGCCGC
>CAMPGL010000006.1 GCA_946885435.1 uncultured Brevundimonas sp.
GCGAGGGGGCGGGAGGGATCTCGAGACCCTGCAACTGCCGTTTGGGACGTTCTTGGCGACCGCAGCGGCCTGTGTCTGGATCTTCGACAATGTGATGCGGCTGCCGCCCGGAGGCTATTAGTCGATCTCGTTGTGAATCAGAGGGATCACAAGTCCACCTTCGACCGATCCAGGGAAGCCGGATACGAGACCCATCGCCTGAGCAGCCGCGTCGAGGAGGCTCAAGCCAAGCGCGCAAGCATGGCTTGGACTCAGGCGCAGTTCTTCGCCCGACAGGGTTTTTATGCAGACCTCGCCGGGACGGGAGGATAGCCGAACCGCGGCCTGATCGTTCGCGGCGGACGAATAGGAGTTGCTCGTCTTAGTCACGCGTCACCGCATCCGAAGCACGGCCAAGGCATCAGGCATTGAGGCTCATCGCCAGGGGCCCCACCCAACTATCTCCCTCTGAATGACGCGGCGTTCAGGGGGCCGCAAGCTAAGAACGCAGCTCCCCTCCGAACCTGGCCAAGCGTCACTTTGGCGACACAGGTAAGGCAGACGCTGATAGTTCCTAGCCATCGCGGCCAGCCTTTTGCATAGCGGCTCATCTATGGAGGCCAGATGGTTCGGTCCGTAATGCTGGCGCTCTTGTGGGTGATTTTGATGGTCGGGGTTCATCTCGCGCTCATGGCCCCCCACCGCCAGACTCCTTCGCCGGCTGTCTGTCCTGTCCAGGAGACAGGGCTTTACCCGGCGCGCTGGCGCGCGTCGCCCTGGCCGCGTCTTCTGGTAAGCCCGTCCTCGCGAAGGCCTGATCCCTCGGCACCTCTTTGCGTGGGCATAAGATGACCAGGCAGGCCGAGGTGAGCGATAAGGCCGACGCGGCTTCGCGGCGGTCGCGCCAAGGGGCGCCCCGGGTTTCACATTGCGCCAGCCTGCCTACGCCGCTATGACCCGCGGCAAGTAGCGGGACGACTTAATGGCGCCTGACGTTATTCACATGACCGGGCGTCGCCGGCCCATCGAGGAGGTGGGTCTGGCCGTTCGTGAGTTCGGGAGATCTCTGGCCAGTTACCGTCTGTGGGGAGCTCTGGCCCTCCATGACGTTCTGGGGCGCTATCGCGGCTCGTTGCTGGGGCCGCTGTGGATCACCCTGGCTACATCGTCGCTCATCGTCGGCATGGGCCTGCTGTATTCGCAGCTCTTTGACAGCCCCATGGATGAGTACATCCCCTATCTCGCGGCCAGCATCGTAATCTGGGGGTTTCTTTCGAGCGCGATCGTAGAGTCCTGCGATGCGTTCACCGGGTCGTCTACGCTCGTCAAGCAGACGCCGCTGCCGATGTTGGTCTTCGTATGGCGCACGCTCTGGCGGGCGTTGCTGATATTCGCCCATCAACTGCCGGTCATTGCGGTGGTGATGCTCTATTTCAACAGGTTCCTGGACATCAATTTCCCGCTGGCTCTAGTCGGCATCCTCCTGATCGGGCTGAATCTGGCGTGGATCGCTATCGTCCTCTCGATCGTCGCGGCCCGCTTTCGTGACGTGCCGCAGGTCGTGATTTCGCTCATGCAGGTCGCGATGTTCCTGACCCCCGTATTCTGGAGCGCGGAGGGAATCCGCAGCGGCAGGTTCATTCTGGACGCGAACCCGTTCTGGCACTTGCTTGAGGTGGGCCGCGCCCCCTGGCTGGGCCAAATCCCCGACATGCACCATTATGTGGTGGCCACCACCATTCTCCTCGGGGGATGGGCCTTTGCTGCGATCCTTTACACCGTAGTTCAGCGCCGCATTGTCCACTACGTGTGACCCATGCACTCAGTTGAACTTACCGGCGTTTCGATACGCTTCCCTGTGTTTGGCGCGGACGACCGGTCGCTCAAGAAGCATGTCGCCCGGTTGGCTCTGGGAGGGCAGGTGGGGTTTGGCGGCAAGTTTGGTCATAACCCCAGCGTTCTGGCGCTGCAGAACGCCCATCTCGCCTTAAAGAGCGGCGACCGTCTTGGCGTCATCGGACCAAATGGGGCCGGCAAGACCACCCTGCTGCGGGTCATGAGCGGGATTTACGCGCCCGACGCCGGCATTGTCTCCATCCGAGGTCGGGTCTCCTCGCTTCTCGACCTGTCCCTGGGTCTGACCCCGATGGCGACCGGCCGGGAGAACATTCAGCTTCGGGGGCTGGTCCAGGGGCTGACCCGCAGGGAGATCGATCGCCGCATGGAGGAGATCGCTGAGTTCAGTGGCCTCGGCGCGTTTCTCGATATGCCGTTCCGGACCTATTCTTCGGGGATGCAGGCGCGTCTCGCCTTCGCGGCGGCGACCACGTCGGATGCGGACATTCTGATCATGGACGAATGGCTGGCCGTTGGCGACGCGGACTTCCAGGCCAAGGCCCGGGAAAGGCTATTGGGCCTCGTCAACAAGGCCAGCATCTATGTGCTGGCCTCCCACAGCACCCATATGATCCGGAACCTTTGCAACAAGTTCATCGAGGTCAACCACGGGCGCGTGGGGCCCATCCGACCCATCTCCGAAATCGACATGACCTCCGCGGTCATCTAGCTCGGGGGCGGACCATGCGTATCGCCGTAGTGGGTTTGGGCAAGCTTGGGGCGCCTCTTGCGGCCGTCCTGGCCTCTGCGGGTCATGAGGTCTTCGGCGTCGATCGAAATCCTGGTTTCGTAGCTGACTTGAACGCCGGGCGAGCGCCGGTACGGGAGCCGCGCCTGCAGGAGTTCATCGATCGGGCTGATGGTCGCCTTCGCGCTCTGTCCAAGGTTGGAGAGGCTGTCGAGGCCGCCGACGCGACCATGGTGATCGTTCCGACGCCTTCGGGCGCCGACGGCTCCTTCTCCAATCGGTTCGTGCTCGAGGCGATCAGCGAGATCGGAGGGGCGCTCAGGGGTCGGGACACGCCGCACCTGGTCAACATCGTCTCGACCGTAATGCCAGGGTCCTGCGACGGGGAGATTCGCGAGGCGCTCGAGGCGGCGAGCGGCCGCCAGGTGGGGAGCGGTCTTAGCCTCTGCTATAACCCCGAGTTCATCGCTCTGGGATCGGTCATCAACGACATGCTGCGGCCCGACCTGGTGCTTATCGGCCAGTCGGATGAGGCGGGCGGCGAAGCCCTGGAGCGAATTCATCGCTCCTACCTAGAAAATGAGCCGGCCGTCCAACGCATGTCCCTGATCAATGCGGAGATCGCAAAGATTTCGATCAACGCCTACGTGACGATGAAAATCTCATTCGCCAACGGGCTCGCTGAGATCTGCGAAGCCCTGCCCGGAGCGGACGCCGCCGTCGTTGGCGCCGCCGTAGGCAAGGATCGGCGGATTGGCGGCGCCTACATGCGCGGCGCGCTGGGCTTTGGCGGCCCGTGCTTTCCTCGCGATGGCCGCGCCTTTATGCGGCTGGCGGATACCGTCGGGGGGCGTGCGAACCTTGCCGAGGCGACCCAGGCGATCAATGATCGGCAGGTCGCAAGAATTATTTCGCGCATGGACCGACTTGCGCCCGAGGGGCCGGTTGCGGTTCTCGGGCTTGCCTATAAGCCCGACACCCCGGTCATTGAGGAAAGCCAGGGCGTTGGGATCGCCTTGGGCCTGGCTCAACAGGGGCGGGTGGTGCGAGTCCATGATCCCCTGGTCGAACCATCGGACGCCCGGCACGCCCTGGGAGACGAAGTCCTTGTCTGCGCGACGTTGGAAGAAGCTCTGGCGGGAGCTGCGGGCGTGGTCGTAGCGACCGCGGCTGACGCCTATCATAACCTATCGTCAGAGTTAGGCGCGCCTGCTGTCCCGGTGGTGGTCCTCGACTGTTGGGGTCGGGTATTGGATGCCCCTTCGCTCGAAGTGCATCGGATCGGTCGGAACGGAGCGGGTCGATGAGCCCGACGGTGCTTCTGGACGGTTACAATCTGGCGCTTCGACAAGGTACGGGCATCAAGACCTACGGTCTGTTGATGGAAGCCGCCCTTCAGGCGATCGGATGCCGGACCGAGGTCCTGTTCGGAAAGCCCATACCGAAATCGGGCGATGAACTGCTTCGAGAGGTCACCTTTTTCGACTCGTCTCGCCCCGGTGAGACGAGGCTTGGCCGAGCGTTTCAGAAGCTGGGGGTGATCGGCTCCGCTCTGATGGGCGGCTCACCTTCTGTCCAGCCCATCCGTCAGACAGGCGCGGTCGTGCTCCCTGCGGGCGAACAGCTGCGTTCGCGCATCTGGAACGCCTCCAACCTCTTCGAGGTCGCCAACCAGCGGCATCTGCGCACCGGCGCCTTTCTCGAAGCGCGTATGCCAGGGCCGGTTGACGCTTTCCATATGACCTATCCGGTCCCGGTCACGGTCAACGGCGCAAAGCGCTTGATCGTCACCATTCACGACCTGATCCCGCTACGCCTGCCCTATACGACCCTCGACAACAAGGTCGAGCTCCTGCGCCGTCACAGAAGGGTGAGCGCACAGGCCGACCTGATTTTCACGGTCTCCGAAGCTTCCAGGCGGGACATCGTCGAGCTGCTCGGCGTCAATCCCGATAAAGTCGTGATCACGCGCCAGCCGTCGCGGTTCGCGCCCCTAAGCGCGCCGGAACGTCGCGAACAGGGCAGAATCCTCGGCCGTTTCGGACTTGGCGCGGGCTCCTATGTGCTCTTTGTGGGGGCGATTGAGCCCAAGAAGAACCTGGGTCGACTGCTTCGCGCCTATCTTGAGGCGGATCTCGATGCGCCCCTGGTGATAGCTGGACCGCGCGCCTGGATGGCCGATGAGGAGATCGGCTGGTTCGCCTCCCAGGACCCTCGTATCGCCCGCAAGGTTCGACTGTTGGGACACGTCTCAGTATCTGATTTGCGCTTTCTCTACAGCGGGGCCTCCGCCCTCACCTTCCCGTCCCTTTACGAGGGCTATGGCCTGCCGTTGATCGAGGCCATGACCTTCGGCCTGCCAATCCTGACGGCGAAGACCTCCTCTATGCCGGAGGTCTGTGGGGACGCGGCGCTCTACTGCGACCCGTTTGATGTGCGCGATATCCGCGACAAATTGATAAGGCTGATGACCGATCAGGACGCCCGTACCTGGCTGTCGCAGCGGGCGCTCGAACGAAGCCGCGAGATTACCATGGAGACCTTCACCGAAGAGGTTCGCGCCGGGTACGCCAAGCTGGGGCTTGTCAACTGATGGCTTTGACCCAACCGCAACCTCCCGCTGCTTCGATCGATGCGGTGGCGGCTTACTGGAACGCTCGTCCCTGCAACCTGCGCCATTCCAAGGCGACTGTCGGATCGCGACAGTATTTCGACGAAGTCGAAGCCAGGAAGTATTTTGTCGAACCGCACATCCCCGGCTTCGCTCAATTCGCCGATTGGAAGGGCAAGAGGGTCCTTGAGATCGGCTGCGGCATTGGCACCGATGCGGTCAACTTCGCGCGCGCAGGGGCGACCTACACCGGCCTCGAACTCTCCAGCGAAAGCCTTGCGCTGGCCAAGACGCGCTTTGAGGTTTTCGGGCTTTCAGGCGAGTTCGTGCAGGGTGACGCCGAGGGGGCGGAGGCTCTGCTCGCCGGCCGCGAGTTTGACCTCATCTACTCTTTCGGCGTTATCCACCATACGCCGAACCCCCACCGGGTTCTGGCCGCCGCTCGGCGACTGATCGCGCCCGAGGGTCAGTTGAAGATCATGGTCTACGCCAAGGGGTCGTGGAAAGACATTATGATCGGGGCGGGCCTTGACCAGCCTGAAGCGCAGTCCGGATGTCCGATAGCCTACCGGTATACCCGCGAGGAGGGCCGGGATCTGCTGGCCCGGGCGGGCTTTGAGACGACCGCAATCGAGCAAACCCACATATTCCCGTACGTCATCGAGCACTATGTGAACTATGAGTACGTGATCCAGCCCTGGTTCGCCGCCATGCCGTCGCATATGTTCGAGGCGCTCGAGCGCGAACTCGGCTGGCACCTGCTTTTGACCGGAAGGCCTTCGGCGGGGTCCGCCCCATGAGATCGGCCATCGTGCTAGGCGCCGGCGGGTTTATCGGCGGGCATCTCGTCAAGCGGCTCAAGGCCGAAGGGGCCTGGGTGCGCGGCGTCGATTTGAAGCGTCCTGAGTTCGGGCCGACGGCGGCTGACGAGTTCTTGCTGGGTGATCTAAGGGATCCCACCTTTTGCGCTGAGGCGCTCGCGCGCGAGCCGGACGAGATATTCCAGCTCGCCGCCGATATGGGCGGGGCCGGCTTCGTCTTCACCGGTGCGCATGACGCCGACATCATGCACAACTCGGCGGCGATCAATCTTAACGTCCTGGGCGTGGCCCGGGATCGGCGATACCGTTCGCGTATCTTCTATTCCTCGTCGGCCTGCATCTATCCCGAATACAACCAGATGGACCCGGATAATCCGCGATGTGCGGAGACCGACGCCTATCCCGCGGCGCCCGACAGCGAATACGGCTGGGAGAAGCTGTTCTCGGAGCGTCTTTACGCGGCCTTTGCTCGCAACTACGGACTGAACTGCCGCGTCGCGCGCTATCACAATATCTTCGGTCCGGAGGGGACCTGGAGTGGCGGTCGGGAGAAGGCGCCGGCCGCGATATGCCGGAAGGTCGCTGAGGCGCCTAACGGGGGTGAGATCGAAGTCTGGGGGGACGGACGCCAGACCCGTTCGTTTCTCTATGTCGATGAATGCGTTGAAGGCACCCTGCGCCTCGCGCGGTCAGATGTTCTTGAACCGCTCAACATCGGCTCCGACGAAATGGTCTCAATCAACGATCTGGTCGCTCTTGTCGCCGAAATCGCCGGCAAGCGCATCGAGGTGCGGCATATCGACGGTCCTCAGGGCGTGCGCGGGCGCAACTCCGACAATAATCTGATCGCAGACCGCCTCGGATGGGCGCCATCGGCCAAGCTTCGGTCCGGGCTTGAGCGGACCTATGAGTGGGTCAAGGAGCAGGTCGAAAGCGCCACCTCCTAAGCGCCTCGGCCGTGCCTATGCCTGCCGAACGACGTGGACGGCGCGAAGCTGGGTGGCGATCTGGGCCGGTTGGTCCCAGTTCTGGAACACAAGCCTCGACACCGCGCTCGGATCCTGCACGGACAGCCAGATTTCCACGGGGCGGTCGCTAACGGGGGCTTCGGTGCGCCTCAGATAATCGCGACCATCACCGGTCAGCAGGCCCACGCCCAGGGGGGCGGCTGTCGGCCCCAGTTCTACGACGATCCATTGCGGGCCCTCATAGAGGTCGAAGCGGGAGAGTCGCATTCCCGCAGCTTCCGCCCACGCAGCAGGGTCCGCCAAGAGCTCAATGATCCGCTCGCTTGAGCCCCGCACGAAGCGACTCCGACCGCGCGTTTCGAGAGTCATTTCCGACAGCAACAGAGGTTTTGCCTCCACATCGCGGCGCTGGTGCAGGGGCGAGCTTAGGAGGCCATCACCAATGACCAGGATCTCGCCCTTCGAAGCCGCCGCGAGCTCGACGGCCCGGGCGCGCGCCGCCTCAGCCAAAGCATCGGTGATCCGATCCAGGGCCCGCAGGGCGGGCCTAGGCGATTTTTGCTCGATTACTTCCATGCCGGGGCCAATGCGGAGGAAGGCCTCAACGACATTCTCCGGCCGGCGCGGATCCTTCAGGAAGTTGGAGCGATCATCCCCTCCGACGCTGATAAAAGCCGTGGGGCGATAGCTGTAGGCCACATCCGCCTTTGCGAGCAGCTGTCCGATAAGCGCGGTGTCCTCCGCGGTGGTCAGGGCCCAGCCGTCAAGATTGATGCCCTCAAGCAGGGGGCGTGCAGCGAGGAAGCAATGCAGGCCGAAGACTCCCATCACGTCCAAGAGATTGCCTGCGCCGCGCTGTAACATCGACACCCGTCGGGCCTCTTGACCATCCGGGGCGCGGTCGTCGGCCTCCACAAGGCCGCTGTAGGCGAGGGCGCGATCCGGAGAGAGGTGGCGCGCGTTGACCAATAGGGTTTCGATATGGTCCGGGGCCCAGAAGTCGTCGTCGTCGAGACAAGCGAACCAGGGCGAGGCGACCGCCTTGAGCCCTGCGCACAGCGTTTGCGCTCGCGACCCGCCGGCGAGGTCGATGATCTCGATCCTGTCGATGCGGCGCCAGTCCCGCTCAACAAGGGGGGTGAGGTCGAGCTCTCGGTAGCGAACGAGGATCACCCGAAAGCGACCGGCGCCCTGTTCGTCTACGGACTGAAGCGCGCGCTCGACGACCTGCAGCGGTCGACCGCCGGCGCGGACAATCACATCGATGCTGGGCTCGCCAAGCCCTTCGGCGCGTGCGGATCGCAGCGCATCGAAGCGCTGGGCCAAATCGATTAGCCGCTGCACCATTGCGCCGGGACCGGAGGTGCGGGCGTAAGTCTCCTGAAGCAAAGCGACGCGCCGCGCCGCTGCGTCAGGGTCTTGCTGGATCGATAGCAGAGCCTGGGAAATAGCGCGGGCGGTTTGATCCGCAGACGGGCTGACTTCGTAGGGGACGAAGCCCTCACCGAAAACCTGGCGATTGATCGAAAGGTCCGGCGCGATCAGCAGCCGTCCCTCGGCTGCCGCATCCAGCGCCGCAAGAGACATAGTCTCTTCGCAGACCGAACCGAAGTCCGGAACGTCGATCAAGACGCCTCCCTCAGGCTTTCCGGCGGCTGTATCGGCAAGTCGTTCGACCTGGTTCAGCTTGAGCTGGACGGAGCCAGCCCAATCGTCGCCCGGGGAGGCTCTGCAGAGCACCGGGCCAAGCTGCCAGGCGGGTGCGGTGCGCAGCGCGGGAGACGGTGAAAAAATGGCAGAGACGGCCGGCCGCGACCAGCCCGCGGCGAAGGCGTCACCAAGATGGACCATGGCCTGGCTCGTTCCCAACAGGCCGTCCCAGCTCATCAGTGCGATCTGGTGCCGTGGGTCGCGAAAAAACGGAAGGCGCGCTCCCTCGACCCAACCGAACGTCGGCGAGCGCCAAACCTTGGCTTGAGCCGGATCGCCTACGATCACCAGGTCGGCCCGGAGGGCCTCGATGTCCGTCGAGACGCGCGCCTCATGCCAAAGGACATCGCGCGCCTCGAACGCGGAGGTCATGTCGCGGAAGCGCTGGGCGACATTTGGATTCGGACTCGGCGTCCAGGCTAAACGTAGGGGCAAGGCGGTTCCCGTCTTCGAGTTTCGCAATGGTTAGACGCTAGCGCGAGGCTGCGTCATCCCCAAAGCCCGCCACGCCCGGAAAGCCGCCAACGAAAGACGCCCTGAGAGGGAATGGCCCAGGGCGTCTGAACGGCGAGAGCATTTCGATCGATTGAAATTGCCCCGGGAAAAAACGCGTAATTGCAGCGCGGCCGGACCCTCTCGGTTCACAATCAGGCTCTGGCGTGACGGACTTGCGCCTCTAAGCCCCGCGCCCGCCCCTAGCCTTTGAAGCCTTAGGCCCTGCCTTGGGCTTTCGCCTCTGAGCGCCGAGACCGCTGGCCTTAGCCAAGGCAGAGCGCGCGGCTGAATAGTTCGGCGCCACCATCGGATAGTCGGGCCGCAGGCCCCACTTTTCTCGATACTGCGCGGGGGTCAGGCCTAGACGCGTCAGGTGCCGCTTCATCGATTTATAGGGCCGTCCGTCCTCAAACGACATAATGGCGTCCGGCGTTATGCTGCGGCGAACCTGCGCCGGAGTTGGCTTGTCGACGTCTTGCGGGGGCTCTTGGGAGACGCCGTTCGCGCTCTCCTCAAGGGCGCGGTGAACCGATCGGATCAGGTCCGGCAGGTCTTCCCCGGCGAGCCGGTTGTTTTCGACATAGGCCACGACGACCGCGGCGGTTAGTTCAAGAGAATTCGGCATCAGAGCTCCAAGCGAGCGGCCATCCCAAAGCGACGGGGGCCCATCTTAACCGGCCGCAACGCCGCGGGAAATCTCAATGCAAATAGCGATCTCAAATGCTCAAGCGCTATGCGGCGGCTTGTTCGCCAAGTCGGCATTTGTGGCTCACGGGATTGAAACCCTATTCAGGCTCGCAGGCTAAGTCGGCTAAATCGACCTTTGGGATTAGGGGAACGGTGAGGAGTTCCCTCGTGCGGCCCCCGTCCGGGGTGGCCGGCGTCGGCTCTCGACGGGGAAGGGAACGGATGTTCGCCCTCGCCGTTCGCCATCTGCGCAGGATGTCTCCAGAACCAAGCGCGCCCCACGCCGGATCCACCACGATCTGGTTGACGCCCTCGCCGCGCCGGCGAGGGCGTCATCTCAAGGAGGTCTGCGCCGCGGCGACAATGCCCATGGTGGCGGAGCCGGGCCTGTCGATCACAGAGCGCCAAGAGCGAACCGGCCAAAAAGCATCGCTGGGGCGGGCGTCTCGTCGCCGTTCGCCGCGGCGTCCACCTGAAGATCTTCAATAAACGATAGCAAGGCTCTCCGGCGGCGGTCGTGCCGGGTGCGACTAGAGCGGGCGCAAGAACAGCGCCCCGGAACAGGTCCGGGGCGCTGTCAGTCATCCTCGTCACAGCGCTTGGCATTGGGAACTAAGAGCCACGCTTCGGATGAACGCCTATGCTTATCAGTGGGCAAACGCCGCTCCAAGGGCGCCTCTGACGCCGCCGCCAGGCTTTGGGGTGCGCCCAATCTGAGCTCCGGGGGGTGGTGGGCGGCGCCGCTACTAGCTTGGCGGCCGGCTCTTGGCTAAGCGTCCCGCAAAGGAAACTCTGATGAAGATGCATCGATGCCGGAGCCTCGGCAGCCACGATCTCGCGCCTGAAACCCTGATGATGGGTTTTGGCTTCGATCCCAGCCTCTCAGAGGGTGCGATCAAGGCGCCGCTGTTCCAGAGCTCCACCTTTGTCTTCCAGTCGGCTGAAGACGGAAAGCGCTTTTTCGAGGTGGCCTACGGGTTACGCGAACGCGACCCGGATGAGGCGCTCGGGCTTATCTATTCGCGGATCAACAACCCAAACCTCGAGATTCTCGAGGATCGTCTGGCCGTCTGGGACAAGGCGGATCGGGCGCTCGTATTCGCCAGTGGCATGGCGGCGATCTCGACGGCCATGCTCGCCCTAAGCCGCCCGGGAGACCTGATCCTCTATACCGCCCCTGCCTATGGCGGGACGGAATACCTGTTTGACCGCATCCTCCCCCGTCTGGGCGTCCAAACACGTAGCCTGACCGTCGAATCCGGCGCGCAGGCTCTCGCCGAGTCCATCCGGAGCGCATCGCGCGAGGCTACCGCGAGCGGAGGGCGCCTGGCGGTGGTCTATCTGGAAACGCCGGCAAATCCGACCAATCAGATGGTCGACATCGCCGCGGCCGCTGAGACAATCCGAGAGCTGAGGCTCGACAGCCCGCCCGTCCTCGCGGTCGACAACACCTTTCTGGGCCCGCTATGGCAGCGCCCGCTGGAGCTGGGCGCCGACCTCGCTCTGTATTCCCTGACCAAATATGTGGGAGGGCATTCGGATCTCATCGCAGGCGGCGCGATGGGCACGGCTCCCGTCATGGCGCAGTTGGCTGAAATGCGCACCATTTGCGGCTCGGCCTCTGACCCGCACACTTGCTGGCTTCTGCTGCGGAGCCTTGAGACTCTGTCCCTTCGTATGGAGCGGTCGCAGACCAATGCGATCGATCTGGTCTCGCGCCTCTCCGCTCACCCGAAGGTCAAGGCGGTCCTGACGGCCGGCGGACTTGGCGCATCGGCTGAGCAGCAGGCTCTGGCCCGGAGGCAATGCGCCGGCCAGGGTTCGACCTTCTCAATCAGGCTCAACGGAGGCGAGGCTGAGGCCTTCCGCCTGCTGAACGCCCTACGGATATTCAAGCTCGCTGTGAGTCTTGGCGGCACCGAAAGCCTCGCGTCCCACCCGGCGAGCACCACTCATTCTGATTACAGCCCAGAGGCGAAAGACCGTTGCGGCATCGGCGATGATCTTGTGCGTCTTTCGGTTGGGATCGAGAACCCAGATGACCTTTGGGCGGACTTGCAGCAGGCGCTCGATAAGGTTTGAGCCTATCAGGCGCTGCGGCGCGGCTGGACGAGATCCTCGCCCGAGGCCGGAGAAGCCGCTCTGCAATTAGCAGACTCCGCGGCGGTCACCTGAGAATGTCCGAGGACGGCGACCGCCGCGGGCGCCTGGGGTAGGGACCCGGCGCAGCTCTCAAACCTAGGGCGCCCTTTAGACGCGTCAACTCCCACATATGCCGGCCGGCGGCGCTTGGTCAGCCGCGGATAAGAACGATCTGACCACTATGGTAGGGATCCTGGATCAGCTGGACTCCGCGATACAGTTCCGAGTTGGAGTCCAGGGGACGAGGCCAAATGGCTCTTGGCGGCGCCATGACGTGACTAAGCGGAACGGCGTCCCGTAAGCAGCGGTCCACCAGCGCCAGCATGAGACGCCTCTCTCGTCCCGGACCGGCGAGGTCCGCGGGCACTCCGAGCGCCTGACCCGCAGACAGCGGCTCAAAGAGATCAACCAGGGGGCCCAGGGCGCCGTCGAAATCGAGAGACATAGACCTACGGGTACAAACTCTTGCGGGGACGTCAAACGGACGCCCGCTACGTGGCCGGCTCTAAAGGCCGCCTGGTCGGCCATCTTCAGTTAGACTGGCCGGCCCACGAGGGAAATACGCCACGGCACACGGCGGCGGCGCCGCTCGGGCGATCAGGCCCGTCCTCTTTTGAAGAAAGCGTCCATGTTCGAACGGAGCCGACCGCCGTACGCGGCCAGGCGGTCGGCCCGGTGGGGCTCCGCAGGCCTCTGGTGACTCCGACATAGGTGCCGCCCCGGACACGGCTCCGCGAGCCGGACTCCCGCCAGCGGGAGGGCGGCCACCGGGGCTGGTTGGGCTGCGCAATGCTCGACAAGACCGAGGGGTGAGGGCTATCACCCGCGTCAACCTGTGCGAGTTCGAAGGGGGCGCGATGACGCGCGTTTTGGTGCTCGGCGTCTCCGGAATGCTGGGGCACGCCGTTTTCGATGTCCTTTCCCGGGCGCCTGACTTGGAAGTCTTCGGCGCGTCGCGTTCCCGTATGCCCCAGACCTGGCCCCAGGAGCGACTGCTCTCAGGTATAAGCGCGCTGGATCAGGATGATCTTCTGCGAGCGGTAAGGTTCGCCCGCCCTGACGTGATTATCAACGCGGTGGGCGTAATCAAGCAGCTGGAAAGCGCCAAGGATCCGTTGGTCGTCGTTCCGATCAACACCCTCCTGCCCCATCGACTGGCTGCTCTGGCGGAGGCCATCGGCGGGCGATTGGTCCATGTAAGCACCGACTGTGTCTTCACCGGCAATCAAGGCGCTTACCGTGAGAGCGACCCGAGCGATGCGACCGATCTCTATGGCGCGTCCAAACACCTCGGAGAAGTGATCGACCGGAAGGCGGCGATCACCCTACGAACCTCAATCATAGGACGCGAACTGAACTCCGCAAATGGCCTGATCGAATGGTTCCTCCGCGCCGAGCCGCGGGTGAAAGGCTTTCGGAAGGCCATATTCTCCGGCCTGCCTACCGTGGAACTGGCGGAGGTGATCCGAGATCACGTCTTGCCAAGGCCGGATATGAGTGGGCTCTACCACGTTAGCGCCGAGCCTATTAGCAAGCTCGACCTGCTCGCCCTGGCCAGCGAGATCTTCGACAGACCGGCGGAGTTTGACCCGGTTGATGAACCCCGAATCGACCGGTCTCTGAACTCTGATCGCTTTAAGGCGGAAACCGGCTACCGGCCCGCCCCCTGGCGAGACCTTCTGATCAAAATGCGCGACCTCCAGCCGCGAGCGTCGCTCGGAGCTTCGAATGCTTGAGAATAAAGTCCTGGTGGTGACCGGCGGAACCGGCTCGTTTGGCAATGCGGTAGTGAACCGTTTCCTCAAGGAGGGCGTCGGCGAAATCCGTGTCTTCAGCCGTGACGAGAAGAAGCAGGAGGACATGCGCCATGCCCTCAACGACAGCCGGCTCAAATTCTACATCGGTGATGTGCGCGACTATGGCGGGCTTCGCGACGCGCTCCGCGGCGCGGACCTGGTGTTTCATGCGGCCGCGCTCAAGCAGGTCCCGTCCTGCGAGTTTCACCCGATGGAAGCGCTCCGCACTAATGTGCTCGGCACAGAAAACGTGCTTAACGCGGCAATCGAAAATCAGGTCGACCGGGTGGTGGTGCTAAGCACCGACAAGGCCGTCTATCCGATCAACGCGATGGGATTAAGCAAGGCGCTGGGCGAAAAAGTCACCGTCGCCAAGGCGCGCTCACAAAAAGAAAATCAGACGGTTCTGTGCGCGACACGGTACGGCAATGTCATGGCGTCGCGCGGCTCGGTGATCCCGCTCTTCATCCGCCAGATCAAGGAAGGGCGTGACCTTACGGTGACCGACCCCAACATGACGCGGTTTATGATGTCTCTGCCGGAATCGGTGGATCTGGTCCTGCATGCCTATGAGCACGCCTCTCAGGGCGACATCTACGTCCAGAAGGCGCCGGCCTGCACCGTCGGCGATCTCGCCACGGCCCTGATGCGGATCTTCGGCGTCGAGCGAGAGGTCCATGTGATCGGCACGCGCCACGGCGAAAAGCTTTATGAGAGCCTTGTTTCGCGCGAAGAAATGATCCGCGCTGAGGATATGGGGCGTTATTACCGTATCCCGTCCGACGCTCGGGACCTCAACTACGCGATGTACGTCGAGGCCGGCGACCAGGACATCAGCCAGGCTGAGGACTTCACCTCCCACAACACTCATAGGCTTGATGTTCACGGCACCATCGAGCTCCTGATGAACCTCGACTATGTTAAGCAAGAGCTGCGCTCGCGCGACATGGTTTCGGAAGGCGTCTGATGCGCAAGATCATGACCGTGGTCGGCACGCGCCCCGAGCTCATCAAAATGAGCCGGGTGATGGCGGTGCTGGACGAATGCTTCGACCACAAGCTTGTCCATACCGGTCAGAACTTCGACTACGAGTTGAACGAGGTCTTCTTCGAGGATCTTGGGATTCGCCGGCCGGACCACTTCCTGGAGGCGGCGGGGGCAAGCGCGATCGAGACGATCGCCAACACCCTGCTCAAAATCGACCGGCTCTTGGAAAACGAGCGGCCGGAAGCCGTGTTGATCTATGGCGATACGAACAGCGGCCTGGCCTGCATCCCCGCCAAGCGTCGCAAGATCCCCATCTTTCACTTCGAAGCGGGAAATCGCTGCTTTGACGCGCGGGTACCGGAAGAGATCAATCGGCGGATTATCGACCATACGAGCGATATCAACCTGACGCTAACCGAGCATGCGCGGCGCTACCTGCTCGCGGAGGGGCTGCCGGCCGATCGGGTTTTCAACGTCGGCTCGCATATGCAGGAAGTGCTGGAGTTTGCGTCAGACGGTGTGGCCGCCTCGACGATCCTTGAGCGCTTGGAGCTTCAGCCAAACGGCTTCTTTATCGTCAGCGCGCACCGCGAAGAGAACGTCGATCAGCCCGAGAAGCTGCGGGAGTTGGTCTCGGCGCTGGACCGGCTGGCCAAGGCCTACGGTCTGCCGGTGGTTGTTTCAACCCACCCACGGACGCGCAATCGCCTGGAAAGTCTTGGGGCGAACAGCGACGATCGGGTGCGCTTCCTGCCGCCCTTCGGCTTCTTCGATTACATTCGCCTGCAGACCGAAGCCCGCTGCGTGATTTCCGACAGCGGCACCATCGCTGAGGAAGCGTCGTTGCTGGGCTTTCCGGCGGTCACCTTGCGAGATTCGCATGAGCGCCCCGAAGGCCAGGATGCAGGCGCGGTGGTGCTTTCGAAGGTATCGGCTGGGGCCGTCCTTGATGCGGTGCGCGTCGCTCGCTCAACCCATGATCTGGGCGGGCAGCCGCTGACGCGGGTGCGCGATTACGAAGGCGGCGCGGTCTCACGCAAAGTCGCGCGGATCGTGGCGGGATACATCGACTTCGTAAATGAGAAGGTCTGGCGCGCTTCGCCGGCTTGAGGCTATCGGCCGGAAAGCACGGCCTCCAAGGCGGCCACGACCCGCTCGACGTCCTCGTCATCCATCGAGGGGAACAGCGGCAGGCTAAGCGTTCGCTCATAGTAGGCTTCGGCGCCTCTCAAGGGTCCGTAGCGCAGGCGCTTCTTGAGAGCAGGCTGGAAATGCAGCGGGATATAGTGAACCTGCGTGCCCACGCCTCTCCCGGCGAGGCGCTTCATCACCTCCGCGCGGCTTAGGCCGTGCTTGGCGAAGTTGATCCGCACGCTGAACAGGTGCCACCCCGAAGCTTCTCCTGCGGGCGGAAGCGTGGGCTCTACGCCAGGAATCCGCGCCTGGAGTTGTTCGGTATAGAGGGTCGCAAGCTCGGCGCGGCGTCCGACAAAGCGGTGAAGCTTGCGAAGCTGGCTGCAGCCCAGGGCCGCCTCCAGTTCGTTCATGCGGTAATTATAGCCCAGCTCGACCTGCTCGTACGTCCAGGGGTTGGGTTGTCCGCCTTCGTCGAACGAAAAGGGCTCGTTCATCAGCGCCGGGTCGCGCGTGACCCCGTGATTGCGGAGCCGCTTGAGGCGCTCGGCTGTTTCGGGATCGCTTACGGTGACGACCCCGCCTTCGCCGGTGGTGATCGTCTTGACGGGGTGGAAGGAGAAGGTTGCGGCGAACGCTTGCTGCGTCGAGCCGGCCTTGCGGCCCACCGCATCCTGAGCGCCCAGCGCATGGCAGGCATCCTCGACGATACGCACCGGCCGGTCGATCAGGAGCGCGCTGAGCCCCTCCAGATCGCTTAATCGGCCTCCAAGGTGGACCGGAGAGACAACGCGGACGTTGTCGCGGTCGCGAAGGATGCGCGCGACGTCGGCGAGATCGATCAGGCCGGTCTCGGAATCGACGTCGCAAAGCTGGACGTCCGCACCGGTCGCCAATGCCGCGGTGGCCGTCGCTAGAAACGTGACAGCGGGCACAATGCAGAGATCCCCGGGTCCAAGGCCGGCGCCCAGATAGGCCAGGTGCAGAGCGCTGCTGCCGCTCGTGCAGGCAATTGCATAAGGAGAGCCGGTTTCAGCAGCTACGGCCCGCTCAAACTCCTCAACCCACGGCCCCTGGGCCAGAAGGTCGCCAGAGAGGGCGGCCAGAACCGCGGCAATATCGTCCTCTTCGATCGTATGAAGACCATACGGCAGCCGCTCGTGTCGGGAGCGATCACGGCGCGGGAGAGGGACTACTTGAGCCATAGGCCGATCAGACGCTGATATGGTTAACGCTCTATGGAAATCCGAATGCTTTGGTGAGCATCGGATCAAAAAGCGCCCCAAGATATGACTGGACCGTTTAGCTCGGAGAACGGGGCTAGTTAGGGCGCCGCCTCGGATCGGCGCTTGGAGGCCCTCCGGAGTTCCCGCTGCGAGACCGCTAAACGAGGGTGGGGGCAGGGTGCTGATCGTAATCGAGAAAAATGCAGTTTGGGCCCAAAATCCGACTGGATGAGATCGATTTATCGAGCAACAGAAAGAGGAGCGTTCAGCAACCGGACATGCGGAAATGAATACGAGTAGTATAGGTCGCAAAGGGTACTGTGCAAATTGCTACGAGAAGCGTCCGCCCGATGCAAAGGCGCCGACGCCCCTTCGAAAAAGTGCGCCGCTGGCCACAGAGTCGCCTGCTAAGTCGGCTGGCTGTTCTCAACCCACGCTTCTAGGCTCCGCCACCACGGGCAGGTCGGTTGGCCCCGACACCAAGCGCGTCCGCAATCAAGGAAATATGTCAGGCTCTCAGGACCGAGAGGCGGAGTTGAAGTCCATCATGCTGATCGCCTGGGGCTTCCACAGGACAGCAGTCGCAGATGGTCGGCTCCGACCGTTCTCGGTCAGCCTCCGGGCGGCCTGGTCCTGGAAGAAGCGGATGAAGACTTACCTTAGTCTCCGGCCGCTTGTGCAGGGGACGAACACCTTCGGGGCGGTTGGGGCCCGCCAGAAAGGCTGGGGCCGGAGGGGCGCCCGTCATCTTACTGCGGTAATTGGGAATTAGTCTTTCCCCCAATAGAGACTGGAGCGGTCCACGCCCACGAGACGTGCGACCACCCGAAGCTCTCATATACAGGCGGCGCGCGGAGAGGTTCAGCGCTGGCAACCGTTGCGTCTCGGGGTCTAGGCGCTAGCAGCACTCTGGCTAGGTTCCTCCGCTGGCGCGGTTTCCCTCTTGCGAAGGCTTTCATCGAGTGGTGACCTAAGCCCGGCGATCGACCACCACCCGGGCGACCGTGAGGCGAGGGTACGCTGTTAATCGTCGGTCAGTTCTTGCGGCGGGATGTCGGCTACATCGGTTAGACCGCGCGAACCTCCGGTTTTCAACGTTAGCACTCGCCTCTCTCAACCAGCCGGAAACCCTCCGCGGTTAGGTTATGCTGAACTGCCGCCCCCTTGGGGGCGCCGAGGTTTGCATGGCGGCTTATCAGGCGTTGCGGATCCTGCTGGTCGATGACAACCAGCACATGCGGACCATCACCGCGACGATTCTCGCGTCCGCGGGATTCCGTTGCATCCGCGAGGTCCGCGACGGCGCCGAGGCCATTGAGGCGCTACGCGACTGGCCGGCCGATCTCGCCATCGTCGACTTCAACATGGCGCCCATCGACGGGGTGGAGTTCACTCGTCGGGTCCGGCGCTCCGGCGACAGCCCGAACCCTTATCTGCCGATCATCATGATGACCGGCCACTCCGAGCGAAGGCGCGTCATCGAAGCGCGCGACGCTGGTGTCACCGAGTTCATGGTCAAGCCCATTACACCCAAGGCCGTGCTGTACCGCATCCAGACGCTCATTCAGAAGCCGCGTCCGTTTGTGACAACCGAGAACTACTTCGGCCCGTGCCGCCGGCGCATCTCCAACCCCGCCTTCACCGGGCCCTGGCGCCGCGGTAGTGACGCGGCCTTAGAAAGCGCCAAGGCGAGCTAGGCCGCGTCACTAGACGAGGGTGTACCCGTCGCCGCAGATCATCACGAGCATGTCCAGCAGAGCTTCAGGCTCGAGCCGGGAGGACCGCAATCGATGTTCGGCTCCTCACCAATCAGGTCCCGTGCGCCTGCGATAGCTCAGAGGCCGGCTGGGGCAGGCGCCCTCAGGGGACGCGTTGCAGGCGCAGAATGAAGGTTCCAAGGCTGGTCCGGAGCTATCGGCCGCAGGACCGTCGCAGCGCTTGGGATGGCCCTCGGTAAGGGAACGAAGTTATGTTGACCGCGCCCGGCGGCTCTGTAGGCTGGAGCGGTGTGGGCGGCTAGCCCGGCACAGCGGCGGCCGCTGTTCCCCCCGAACAATTAGCGGCCGCCGCGCTTCACTGCGCGGCGCCGGTTCGGAGCGCTGCGCGAGGCGATTCCACGGTCGTCTTGCAGCGCCTTCGGTAGGAGCATGGCGGGCGAAGCTGTGGGCGCCGAGCCTGTCGGACGGCGTTTCACAGGCCGCAGCCATCCAAAGGGCCTCGGGCCTCGTGCCCCGAGCACCGGCGCATCTACCGCCGCCGGGGGAGATCCTCTCGGAACGTCCTCCCGCGCGCAAAGGCTAGGCCCTGACCCGTCGCGGCCCAGTTCAGGAACTGGGAGAGGCTGTCCACCTGATCGTCGTACCGCCCACTGGGAAACGCCATCAGTTCTCGTCGGAGGTCAGCCAGCCAGGGGGCGTCGCGGGGCAGGCGAGCCAAGCCGGAATAGAGCCTCTCCAGAGCAGAATACAGTCGCTCGGCCTTGCCGAGGGTAGGGGAGATCGCAACCCGCCCACACGTCGGAGCACGGTGCTGCCGATCACTCAGACCCCGCATGTCCCGGCTTAGGTCCGCTAGGAGGGCGGGCCCCATCGAGGAGTTCTCGACCAAGATTAAGTCGGCCCGCCAGCGGGACCGCTCAAGCCGGACACGGCTGAGGAGCTCGTGGTAGTCCATGCGCTTGCGGATCAAATCCAACAGCAGCCAGGCCTCGCCGTCGAAGCCCCAGACCGTGCCGACGCTGAAATCAGCGCCCGGCTCGATGGAGCTGGCGGTATCCCACGAGATCACCACCTTACGCAGCTCACCGCGGTCGGGCGCCTCAGCGTAGAACTGGACCTCGTTCCACCGCACATACTCGCTTTGCGGGGGGACAGGGTTCTGCTGGTACTGGGCCTCAAAGGCCCTCTGACCCATCTCCGTGCGCAGGCGCGCCAGCACCTCCAGAGACTCCCTGCGCGGATTCAAGGCCTCGCCGATCCGCCGGTGATAGACCCGACCGCGACCAAGCGGAACCGCTTCGTCTTCGACCGCGATCGCCGGCAGGTTCAGGTGATGGAAGCCGGGCTTCTCCGATAGGTGAGCCGATATATCGTCCTCGTGCAGCCGCTGCTGGATGGCGATGATGCGGCCGGTCCGCTTGTCGTCGAGCCGCGATAGCAGGGTCTCGTCGACGAACCTCTTCGCGCGGGCCCGGGCCTCGGGGAAGGAGGCGTCCTGCGCCTTCATCAGATCATCGATGATGATGAGGTCCGCGCCCAAGCCGGTGACCGTCCCGCCGAGACCGACAGCGTAGCGGTAGCCGTGCTGACGGGTATGGACCTCGGTGTCGGTCGCGCGCACGATCGAGGCCGCCGTCTCGGGGAAGACACGCGCGTACCAAGGGGCGGTCACGATATCCCGAAACGACCTTGCCAGAGCTGTGGCCAGGTCCTGGCTGTAGGAAGCGCAGATGATTCGGGTTGCAGGTCGGCGTCCCAAGAGCCAGGCCGGGTAGGCGATCGACACCATGATCGATTTCAGGTGCCGAGGGGGAACGGTGATCTGAAGCCGACGCACCGCCCCGCTCTCGACCTCCGCCAGGGCCTGGGTCATCGCGCTCAGGTACCAGCCCCGCGCGAGGGGGATGCCCGGGTTCAGCTTTGCGAAGACCAACTCAAGGAACAGCGGGAAGTCGTCGCGCGCGATCCGTGGCGCCATGAGGCTGGCGGGGAGCGGCAGGAGCACCACGGCCGCCGCCGGCGGCCCAATCGCCCCTCTGCCCTCGGGGGACCCGATAAGCTGAGAGCGCCCGACCGGACCGGACGTCGTCGGACTGGACGTCATCGGTAGGCCTCCGCCTGCGACAGCCAGCCGGCGATGAGCGCCTGGCACTGCTCTTCGGTGAGGTCCTCCGGGGCGAAGCCCGACACGCTCTCCGGTAACGCAGCGGACGGCGGGGCCGGGCGAGGGGGCGGGTTGATCGCCGCTTCGTGCGCCGCTTGATGCTGGACCAGCCAAATAATCGCCTTCTGGTCGCCGCGCGCCGCGGCGTCGACCATCTGCGTGGCCGCCACCTCGGCCTTGGTCATGCGTTTGCGCCGCCCGTTCTTGGTGACCTCCACCGGCTGGGCCAGTTCGCGCATCAGGGCCGTCGAGAGATTGACGCTTCCCTTCGGCCGACCACGCGGATTGCCCGATCGGCCGGGCTGGAAGCGGGTATGGCGAGGCGGTCGGCAATAGCCGACCTCACAGTCATGGCTCCCCACGCTGGGCGGCTCAGAAGCTATCGTGCGGTCCCGGTCCGGGGCGCAGTCAGGTTCGCTCAGCCCCTCCACCCCAGCTCCGTGACTGCCTGGTTGGCGTCCCGCCTCTGGGTCGGCGCGCCCACCGGCCGGGACGCCGTGCGGCTCGTTCGGGCAGGGCCGCTCGGCAGACGCGCCAGGCGCCTCTTCCTCGGCGGGACGACGGGGGCGGGACCTCACCCTGGCTGGTGGCAGGCCACGCCGGGTCGGGTCACCGGGCGCCTTTCGAACGTCCGGCCGGCCGGTCACAGAGGGCGACGAGGGATCAAAGGGATCAAACATGTGGTCCCTCCTCACGCCGAGGCGGCTGCTGTTAGCCGGGCCGTCGGGCGGCCTCGCGAATCGCCCGATGAGTTCTCCGCCTGGCTGGCCGCACGCTCCGCGCGGGTCTCGCGCCAGGTCCGACCTGTCGCCGCAAGCCGCGCCTCCTGGCCGGTGAAGCCCTCCCACCGCATGAGAGTTGTGTCGACATACTTGGGGTCGAGCTCGACGACGCGGGCTCGACGCTCAAGCTGTTCGGCGGCAAGCAGGGTGGTGCCGCTGCCTGCAAACAAGTCGAGCACGAGATCACCCCGATCCGTAGAGTCGAGGAGCGCATCGCGCACCAGGGCCAAAGGCTTGACCGTGGGATGCATGTCGCGAGCCTGGGCCTTGGAGGCTCCAGCGCCGATCATTCCCTCATAGGTCCAGACATTGGATCGGTTGCGACCATGGACCCCAAGCTCGACCCGGTTTCGATGTGACGCGACGCCCTTTTTGAACAGGAAGATCAGCTCGTGCTGCGAGCGATAGAAGCTGCCCATGCCCGGCGTCGCCTTGTCCCAGACGATCAGGTTGAGGAGCTCCAGGCCGACGTCCCGAGCCGCCTGGGCCGTGGGCGCAAGATGGCGCCAATCCATGCAGAAATAGCATAGGCCGCCTTCGGCCATGGCTTTGTACGCCGTTTGAAGAGAGGCGGCGAGGAACTCGGCGAAGGCCTCAGGGGCCATCTCCCCCGACGCCATAATGAACTCTCCGTGATGCGCCCGGCTCGTGACGTGCCCTTTGATCGGCACGTTGTAGGGCGGGTCCGTAAAGACCGTTCTGACGTGCTGCCCTTGCAAGAGCTCTTCCAGGACGTCGGGCCGTGTTGCGTCGGCGCACATGAGGCGGTGTTCCCCCAGCAGCCAAAGGTCGCCCGGGCGCGCTACCGGCTCGACGGGCGCGGCGGGCAACGGCGGCTCCTTGCTGGATCTCAGGTCGCCTGAGAGGACTAGGGCGTCGATCCGTGGAGCGCTAAGGCCCGTGAGCTCCAGACTGAAGTCGAGCTCAAGTTTGTTTAGCTCCGACAGTTCTATTGAGAGCGCATCCTGATCCCAACCGGCCTTGCGCGCGAACTCCGTCTCGGCGATCCGGAAGCCTCGCATTTTCGCCTCATCAAGGTGAAGGATGCGCAGGCATGGGACTTTAGCGAACCCCAGTCGTCTCGCGGCCTCCAGGCGCGCCGCGCCACAGACCACCCGATATTGCGCGTCAATGAGTAGGGGCGTGTTCAGGCCAAAGGCGGTTATGGCGCGCGCCAGAGCGTCGATGTCGGCTGAGCGGTGCTGCTTTAGCGCGCGGCCGAAGGGCTTCAGCGAAGCTATGGGTAGATTCTCGATCGACGGTTCAGCCTCGGGTCTATCGGGCTGGGCGTGACGGGATGGCAGGGTGGACATAAAAGGCTCTCCGAAGAAGCTGGCGGCTCGACGGTCAGTCGCCGTTGTGCAGGCGGTCCTCGTGCAAGCGGCCAAGGTGGAGCGTCACCGGCGCGGGGCATCGCCGCGTCGCCGGACGGCGCCGTTCCAGGTTGGGAAGAGCCGCTGATGCCCGGTGCCCACGGATGAGCTTTGTGCTGCTGCGGCGGATCGAAGATGGAGGCGGGGGTCGGCTTAGTTCAAGTGCGACGCCCCGGATAATTTCGGGCGCGCCACCTTCCAAAGCCGTCCCCGGTCGAACCCCGAGTTTGGCGGGTGCGGCCGTCATCCCTTCCGGATCTGCGCTAACGCCCCTTGGCGAGCGCCGGTAGCACTAGGTCCAGCTCGTCGGTTCCGACGAAGCCTCCCAAGCAGGCTGCGCTTTGCGTGCTCCCCTAAGGTCCGCTTCCAGATCGACCGGCGCTTCCCTGAAGTTCGGCAGGACGTTCCCTGTTCCTGGATGACCTGAACGGGCGCGGACCAGACTTGGCCGTTGAGGGACAACGGTCGCCGTGAACCGCGACCCGTCGAAAGGTCTCGCCGAGTTCCCTGTTCTTCCCTGCTTGCACCCTTGCGCTGGGGGCCGCGCAACCGATTTATTCGGCCCGTCTGCCAGACGGCGGTTCAAGCGGCGTCCAATGGCTGGGCTCCGGAAGAAGCGAGTAGTCATAAGCGCCCATATAGGCGGGACCACTATTGTCGATATGGCGGACCGCGACGTGATACTCGCCGTCGGCGAACATCAGAAAGAGCCCCGTCGGCTCTTGGTCTTCCACCGAAATCCATCTGTCCATCGTCCCCTCCGACCAGACATTCTTGGTCACTGTGACAAGCTTGTCCAGCGGAGCCGGTTGTTGGCCCAGTGCTCCTCAACGCCGTAACCTTTGCCTCTGCCAAGCATTTAGCCCGGGAAGTCACACACGGCGGAGGTCACGAGAAGTCTATGAGAAACGGCGTGTTGGTGACCGGCGGCGCCGGCTACGTGGGCTCACACGCCTGTCTGCGGCTGGCCGAGGCAGGCTTCAAACCCATCGTCTTCGATGACCTGTCGAACGGTCATGAGCGGTTCGTGCAATGGGGACCACTGGTGCGCGGCGACATTCGCGACCGCGCGGCGGTGGCCGCCGCCTTCGAGCAGTGGCGGCCGGTGGCCGTCATGCATTTCGCCGCCCTGATCGAGGTTGGGGAATCCGTAAAATATCCGGGCCGCTTCCATGAGACTAACGTCGGCGGCGCGGCCAATGTCATTCAGGCGGCGGCGGCCTCGGGCGTCGAGGCCTTCGTCTTCTCCTCGACCTGCGCGACATATGGCGACCCCGTGCGCGTGCCGATGGACGAAAACCATCCGCAGGCGCCGCTCAACCCCTACGGGCGCTCCAAGCTTATGGTCGAGCAGGTGCTGGCCGACATGGACACCTATTCAGGCCTGCGGTCGACCGCCCTTCGATACTTCAACGCCGCCGGAGCCGACCCCGAGGGCCGCATCGGCGAACGCCACGAACCGGAGACCCACGCCATCCCCCTACTGCTGCAGGCGGCCCTGGGCCGGCGGCAGGGCTTCTCGATCTTCGGAACGGACTACAACACCCGCGATGGCACGGCCGTGCGCGACTATATCCACGTCCTGGACCTCGCCGACGCTCACGTCTCGGCGCTGAAGCGGCTGCTCGACGGCGGCTCATCGCAGGTGTTCAACCTTGGCACCGGGGCGGGGACGACGGTCCGCGAGCTGATCGACGCCATCGTCCGCGTCACGGGCCGTGAGGTGCAGGTCGCCGAGACCGGCCGGCGTCCGGGCGACGCGCCCGTTCTGGTGGCGGATAACAAGAAGGTGCGCGAGACACTGGGCTGGTCGCCGCGCTATGGACTGGACGACATCGTCGCGCACGCTTGGGACTGGCATTCGCGGCGTGAGGGGGAGGTCTTCGGACTTGGGGGAAATCCGGTTTGACGCCGTTCGCGCCTGGCTGTTCGGCCAGGCCCTGCCGTTCTGGGCGGAGCACGGGCTGGACGCCCCTGGCCGGGGCTTTCTCGAGCAGCTGACCCTTGACGGCCGGCCCAAGGATCCCGGCTTCAAGCGGCTCAGGACCCAGGCCCGGCAGGTCTACGCCTTCTCTCACGCCGAGCTGCTCGGCTGGGACGGACCGGCGCGCGACCGAGCCGACGCCGGCTGGCGGTTTCTTCTGTCGACGGAGTTTTCCGACGGTGGCTTCCCCAAGACGCTGAACGCCGACGGTTCGGTGCAGGACCCAGCCTTCGACCTCTATGACCAGGCCTTCGCCATCTATGCGTCGGCCTGGCGGCGCAAGGCGACCGGCGAGGCCGAGGCGGAGGTCGTGGCTCACCGCACCCTCGACGCTGTCGAGCGCCGTCTTGGTCGAGCCGACCGCCTCGGCTTCCGCGCCTGCGACCCGGATCCCGGCGAGCTCGTCCAGAACCCGCACATGCACCTGCTGGAAGCCAGCCTCGCCTGGGTGGAGGCGACGGACGACCCGCGCTTCCGGGACCTAGCCGGCCGCATCCTCGACCTCTGCCTGCAGCGCTTCATGGAGGCCGATACAGGCGTGCTGGCCGAGCACTTCGACGCCGGCTGGCGTCCGGTCGCCGGCCAGCGCGGGCGTCTTGTCGAGCCCGGGCATCAGTACGAATGGGCCTGGCTGCTGGGACGGGCCCAGGTCCTGCTCGGCCGCGATCTGGAGACGCCGGCCCGCGCCCTGCATGGCTTCGCCGCCCACCACGGCCATAACCCCCAGACCCGCCTGTGCTGGGACTGCGTCGACGCCGACAGCGGCCGACCGCTCAAGGCCACCTCGCGCAGCTGGGCCCAGACCGAGGCGCTGAAGGCCGAGCTGGCCCTGGGCGAGCACTGGGGCGTGTTCAACCCCGCCCGCATCGCCGAGGCGGTCGACCTGCTGCTCGACCGCCATCTGGCCTGGGAGCCGGCCGGGACCTGGATGGACTGTTTCGACGCGGAGGGACGGCCCATCGCCGACCATATCCCGGCGAGCATCCTCTACCACGTGCTGCTCGCCTTCGCAGAGTTGCTACGGTTGCAGCCTCGGATCCAGGCCGGTCTCCTCCGTTCGTAGGAAGCGGCGGCCGACCGGCGCCTGTAGCCCCTCCCGAGCGGCGCAAGGTCCGCGGAGGAGAGAAGATGTCCAAAGCCCTCGTATCCGGCGGCCTGTTCGCGGCCACGGTTCTTGTCATGGCCGGCGCGGCCCAGGCCCAGACGATCCGGGCGCAGCCCGTGGACCCGCTGCAGCAACGCCTCGCCGCCATCGAGGGCCGGCTGGACCGCCTGGCCGACACGGCCGGCGCCCAGGTGGTGGTGCTGCACCAGACGCAGGACTCCCTCCCACAGTGGCCCGCCAACACCGATACCTGGCCGAACAACAACCAGCGGGCGCAGGCCATCTGCGAGAGCGCGCTCGGTGACCGGTACGGACGCGTGCTTTCGCGGGAGCGCTCCTATGTGGAAGATCGGTACTACCTCAGCCGTATCGTCTGCGAGACCAGCTCAGACTAGACGCGGCCCCTTCCCAGCCGTTCGGCAAAGCCGTAGGGAGCTCGGAGAACCGGAGTCTCTCATGCGCCCTGCCCTCATCGTCGCCGCCTCGGCGGCCGCCCTTCTTTGCGCCTGCACGCCCGTCGTCCAGGGCGGACCGCCCATGCCGCTGTCGCCTGAGCTGGTGAGCACCGCGCGCGTGGACATGATCACCATGAGCAGCGCCTGGCTGCCCGCCGAGGACGACTTCTCGGACACCTTCACCGACGAGGTGCGCGAGGAGCTGTCGCGCTGCGCGACGGGATCACGGCCGCTGAACCTGCGGCTGCACGTCGACGACCTCGAGCGGGCCGATCGGTTGCAGGGCCTCCTGACCGGGACCGGCCGCCATTTCCTGGCGGCCACCGCGGAGTTCACCGATCCCGCGCGCGACAACGCGGTGGTGGGGCGTTTCCCGGTCACGGTCGAAGCGCCGGTGACCGGCCGCGTGGCCGGCGCCCTGGCCGACCGCCAGATGGTGGTCTCCGAGGCCTGGGCGCGTGAACTGTGCCTGGAGGCCTTCGGTCGCAATCCGCGCGTTCCCGGCCCGCACAACGCCACGCCGGACTGAGCCTACGAAAAAAGGGGGCGCCGTCACCAGCGCCCCCTGATCCGTTCCGGTCTGGCCGTCAGCCCCGGGCGAGGTTCCGCAGCACGTACGGCATGACGCCGCCGGCCTTGAAGTAGTCCAGCTCGGTCTGGTTATCGATGCGGCAGCGGACCGGGAAGCGGGCCATCTTGCCGTCCGACGGGCGGAACAGCTCGACCCACAGGTCCTGGCGCGGCCGCAGCTTGCCGACGTTGGCGTCCGACAGGCCGCGGATGGTGACGATCTCCTCGCCGGTCAGGTTCAGGCGCAGCCAGCCGTCCTGCTTGAACTGCAGCGGGACCACGCCCATGCCGACCAGGTTGGAGCGGTGGATGCGCTCATAGGTCTCGGCGATGACGGCGCGCACGCCCAGCAGCCGCGTGCCCTTGGCCGCCCAGTCGCGCGACGAGCCGGTGCCGTATTCCTTGCCGGCGAAGACGACCAGCGGACGCCCCTCGGCCTGGTAGCGCATGGCCGCGTCGTAGATCGACATCACGTCGCCCGACGGGAAGTGCTTGGTGACGCCGCCCTCGATCTCCGGGGTGATCTTGTTGCGGATGCGGATGTTGGCGAAGGTGCCGCGCATCATGACTTCGTGGTTGCCGCGGCGGGCGCCGTAGCTGTTGAAGTCGAGGGCGTCGACGCCGTGGTCGGTCAGGTACTGGCCGGCCGGCGACGCCTTCTTGATCGAACCGGCCGGGCTGATGTGGTCGGTGGTGATCGAGTCGCCGAAGATGCCCAGGATGCGCGCCTCGACGATGTCGGCGACCGGCGCCGGCTCCATCGACAGGCCTTCGAAGTAGGGCGGGTTCTGGACGTAGGTCGAGGCGTCGTCCCAGGCATAGGTCTGGCCGCCCTCCACCGAGATCGCCTGCCAGTGCTTGTCGCCCTTGAAGACGTCCTTGTAGCGCTTGGCGAACATCTCCGGCGTGACCGACTTCTTCTGGATGTCGGCGATCTCCTTGGAGGTCGGCCAGATGTCCTTGAGGAAGACGTCCTTGCCCTTCTTGTCCTGGCCGATCGGCTGGTTGACCAGGTCGATGCGCATCGAGCCGGCCAGCGCATAGGCGACGACCAGCGGCGGCGAGGCCAGGTAGTTGGCGCGCACGTCCGGGTTCACCCGGCCTTCGAAGTTGCGGTTGCCCGACAGCACGCTGGTGGCGACCAGGTCGTTTTCATTGATCGACTTGGAGATGGCCGGGTCCAGCGGCCCCGAGTTGCCGATGCAGGTGGTGCAGCCGTAACCAACCAGGTTGAAGCCGAGGTCGTTCAGGTCGTCCTGCAGGCCGGCGGCCTCCAGATAGTCGGTGACCACCTGCGAGCCGGGCGCCAGCGAGGTCTTCACCCACGGCTTGACCTTGAGGCCCAGCTTGTTGGCCTTGCGGGCCACCAGGCCAGCCGCGATCAGGACCGAGGGGTTGGAGGTGTTGGTGCACGAGGTGATCGCCGCGATCACCACGTCGCCGTCGCCGATGTCGAACTTCTCGCCCTCGACGGCGACGCGCGGGGCGTCGGCCGGGCGGTTGAAGACTTCAGCCAGGGCGGTCTCGAAGGCCGAGGCGGCCGAGGTCAGCTCGACCTTGTCCTGCGGACGCTTCGGACCCGCCAGCGACGGGACCACCGTCGACATGTCGAGCTCGAGAATGTCGGAGAATTCGGGGTCCTCGGACGTCTCGTCGATCCAGAGGCCCTGCGCCTTGGCGTAGGCCTCGACCAAGGCGACCCGCGCCTTGTCGCGGCCGGTGGCCGTCAGATAGTCGATGGTCGCGCGCGAGACGGGGAAGAAGCCGCAGGTCGCGCCGTACTCGGGCGCCATGTTGGCGATGGTGGCCTGGTCCTCGATGGTCAGCGCGCTGACGCCCGGGCCGAAGAACTCCACGAACTTCCCGACCACGCCCTTCTTGCGGAGCATCTGGGTGACGGTCAGCACCAGGTCGGTGG
>CAMPGL010000007.1 GCA_946885435.1 uncultured Brevundimonas sp.
CTCACCCACCGCGACGACCGGGCCGCGGGCTTGCGGGGCGAGCGGTTCGCCCATGGGCTCCAGTGAGATGGCGAGCGCGGTGGCGCCGGCGGCGGTGGGCCGCAGCGGCTCGGGCAGGCTGTGGGTCTGGGGCGTGGCCGGATCGATGGCGCCCACGAGCGTGGTGCTGCCGTCCGGGTTGACCAGCCACAGGGCCGGGATGCTCTCGTCCATCGCCATCTGGCGCGTCGGGGCGACGTGCAGCGCGCCGGTCGTCGGATCGTAGGTGATGGTCGCGATGGGCATGTCGCCGTCGCCGGTCAGGGTGGCCACGCTGACGTGCTCGACCGAAGCCGGGGCGGGGACCTCGACGATGCGCTCGATGACCGGCCGGTTGACCAGGAGGAAGCCGACGGCCGCCAGGCTGGCGGCCAGCAGGCCGGTCGAGCCATAGGCCCAGCGGCGCCAGAAGCGGGCCGGCGCGTCGTCATTGGCGGCGCGCGGCGCGATGAGGGCCTCGATGCGGGGCCAGAGGCCGGCGGGCGGCGGGACCGGCGTCACCTCGTCGATGAGCGGGCCCAAGCGCTCGTTCCAGGCCTCGACCTCGGCGGCGAAGGCGGGATCGGCGGCCTCGCGGCGGGCCAGGACCTCGTCCTCCACGCGCGCGTTCAGGCGCAGCGCGCGCTCGGCGGCGGCGTCAGCGGCTTCGTCCTCGGGGCGGATGGGACCGGTCATGGCTCGAGACACGCCTTGAGCCGAGCCAGGCCGCGCCGGATCCAGCTCTTCATGGTGCCCAGCGGCACGCCCTCGCGCTTCGCCAGGGTCTCGTAGGTCTCGCCGTCGAAGAAGGCGGTGCGGATGGCGGCGCGGGCCTTGTCCTCGAGCGTCTCAAGGCAGCCGTGCAGACGGCGGCTGTCGTCGGCGGCCTCCACCAGGGTCTCGGCCCCGGGGCCGCCGTCGGCGACGGCCATGGCTTCATCGATCGGGCGGGCGGAGCGCATGACGCCGCCGGACCTCAGCCGATCGATCGAGCGATTGCGCGCGATCGTCGCCAGCCAGGTGATGGGGCTGGCGCGCGAGGCGTCGAAGGCCGAGGCCTTCCTCCAGATTGTGACATAGGCGTCCTGCAAGACGTCCTCGGCGAGTTGGCGGTCCTGCAAGATACGCAGGCAGACGCCAAACAGCTTCGCGGAGGTCGCCTCATAGACGCGACGAAAGGCGGCGCGGTCGCCCTCGCCGGCGCGCTGCAGCGCGAGCGCCAGTTCGGCGCGGTCCATGACTGCCGTCATCGGTCCGGTCGTCCTCCCCGCCGAGGTGTCGAGTTCCGTCGGCCGTCCGACCTATCCGGACCCCAGCCCCGCTTGGCAAGCCGGAAAGCGCCGAAAAAGGAGGCGAACCCGAAGGATCGCCTCCCTTTCAGGGACGTCTTAGCCGGCGGGGACGGCGCGCTGGGCGGCCTCGCCCACGTTCTCGGCCGCCTCGGAGACGCTGCCGGCCGCATCGGCCACCGCGTCGGTCTCGATGGCGTTCTGCTGATTCATGTTGAGCAGGAACCAGGCGACGATGGCCACCAGGGCCAGGCCGATGATCACCGCGATGACGGTGCCTGCGCCGCCGCCGCTGCGCTCGACCACGACGCGGTCGGCGCCGCCGTGATTGGTTTCCACGGTCCGCTCGGCCGTCACGCCGTCGGTCCGCTCGGTCACTCGTTCGGTCGCCATGTCGCACTCCTCTGCTTGGCCGTAAGGAATCGCGCAGCGGGGTGTGAGGTTCCCGAACTCACGCGCCTGCCGGGTGGCGATCGGGTCGTGACCCGACCGGCGGCAACCGCTATCACCCGGGCGCAGTAACCGCGTTTCAATTGAGTGGCGTAGAAAAATGAGCGGTCGGACCGAGGACATCCAGGCGTTGCTGGATGAAGGCCAGGCCGAGGCGGCGCTGAGCCGGGCCCGCGAAATCCTTCAGGCGAAGCCGGATCGGGCGGGGGTGGCGCGGCTCGCGGCCCTGGCCGCGGCGGCGACGGGACGGGCGGAGGAAATTTCGGCCGAGTTCGAGAGGTTGGTGACCAGCCACCCCACCGACGCCTGGGCCCAGGCCGCCGCCGAGCGGCTTGTCTCGACCTCACGTCCGGCCGCCTTCGCGGCCGCCGAGCGGGCGGCGCCGTCCGTGCCCGAACACCCCGTCGTCGCGCGCCTGCTGTGCGAGCAGGCGATCAAGGCGGCCGACCACGCCGCGGCGCGTGCGACCGGCCTGAAGGGCCTGGCCAGCCGTCCCGTGACGGTCTCCCACACCGTTTTGGCGCACCAGCTGCTGCATCTCGGTCTTCGCCCGGAGGTCACCGCCTGGATGGCGGACGTCGAGGCCAGCCCGGAGGCCTTCGCCAACCCCCAGGCCGCCGGCGCGTTCGAGCGCTTCGCCGAACAGCAGAAGGCGATCGCGGCCTCGGGGTCGGTGCGGCTGGAGACGGCCGAGCACGGCCGGGCGGTGCTGTTCGTCTTCTCCGGCCTGCGAAACCGGCCGGGCATGTCCGAAGAGTCGCTGATCGCCGCGCTGGAAGGCCTGCCTGTCCACGTGGTCATCCTGCGCGACCCGGATCTGCTCATGTACATGGCCGGCGTGCCCGGACTGGGCGTCGGTTTCGATGTGACCTGCGAGGCGATGCGGCGCATGGCGCGCGATCTGGGGGCGGAGCGGATCCTGACCTTCGGAGTGTCTGGCGGCGGCTACGCCGCACTGGTCTATGCGGACGCCCTGGACGCGCATGCGGTTCTCGGGGACAGCGCCCTGACCATCATGACCGAGGACTCCATGCGGCGCGACGGCCGCGCCGGCGCCGTAGCCGACCGCATGCTGGCCGAGACCCCCGACCAGCTGCGCGACATGCGCGAGGTTCTGCGGGCGCGCGCCACGCCGATCCGGGTGGAACTGCTCTACGGGGCGGAGATGCCCATCGACCGAGCGTACGCCGAGCGCATGGCCGACGTTCCGGGCGTGCGCCTGAGGCCGTTCGCGAAGCTGTCGGGCCATCCCGTCGCCAGCCAGCTCCCGGACGAGGAGGCGGGCGAGCTGCTGCGCGACTTCGTATCGCGCGCGCTCGACGGCGACCCCGCCTCGACCGGCTGAGGCCAAGACCAAGGCTGAAGGCCGCGAACCCGCAGCAGCCTTGGCCGTTTGGGAGCGATGGACCTGCCCGCCCTCGCCTTGCCCGACAGCTACATCCTCGTCCTGCTGGGGGCGGGCCTGCTGATCGCCCTGGTGGTCTGGCTGCCGCTGGCGTTGCGACGCCTGCCGCTGTCCCTGCCGATCGTGTGCGTGGGGGTGGGCGCGGCGATCTTCTCGCTGCCGCAGGTCACGCTCGAGCCTCTGCCCTGGCGACATCCGGAGGTCGCCGAGCGCTTCACCGAGATGGTGGTGATCATCGCCCTGATGGGCTCGGGTTTGAAGATCGACCGGGTGTTCAAGGTGCGCGACTGGGCCGTCACCTGGCGGCTCTTGGGGATCGCCATGCCGCTCAGCATCGCCGGGGTCGCCCTGCTGGGCGCGGGCGTCGGGTTCCCGCTGGCGGCAGCCGTACTGCTGGGCGCCGTGCTCGCCCCGACCGACCCCGTCCTGGCCTCCGACGTCCAGGTCGGCCCGCCCAAGAGCGGCGAGGAGGACGAGGTCCGTTTCGGCCTGACGTCGGAGGCGGGACTGAACGACGGCCTGGCCTTTCCCTTCGTGAACCTGGCGATCGCGCTCGCGCTGGCGCACGGCGCGCAGGACGGCTGGGCGGCCGAGTGGCTGGGCGTCGACGTGCTGTGGAAGCTGGCCGCCGGCGCGGCGGCGGGCTGGGCGGTCGGCCGGCTGTTCGGCTGGTTGACGTTCTGGGCGCCGGCCAGGTCCAAGCTGGCCAAGACCGGCGACGGGCTGATCGCCCTGGCGGCGACCTTCGTCTCCTACGGGGCGACGGAGACGATCCACGGCTACGGCTTCCTGGCCGTGTTCGTGACCGCGCTCACCTTCCGCCATGCGCACCGCAGCCACAACATGCAGGCGCGCATGCACGAACTCACCGAACAGGTGGAGCGGCTGGCCATGATGGTGCTGCTGGTGGCGTTCGGCGGGGCGCTGGTCAGCGGCCTGCTGGCGGCGCTGAGGTGGACGGACGTGGCCTTGGCGCTGGGGGTGCTGCTTCTGGTGCGGCCCGTGGCGGGCCTCGCGGCGCTGTTGGGCTCATCGACCACCCGCAGCGAGCGGCTTACGCTCGCCTTCTTCGGCATCCGGGGCGTGGGATCCTTCTATTATCTGGCCTACGCCCTGAACGCGGCGCCCTTCGACCAGGCGGAGCGCCTGTGGGCCATCGTCGGCCTCATCGTGCTGATGTCCGTCCTGCTGCACGGCCTGACCGTGACGCCCGCCATGCGCTTCCTGGACAAGCTCCACGGCCGCGACCCGGACGCCAGGGAAAAGGACTAAGGGGGGCCGGCGGCTGCCGAAGAGGTCGTGGCCTCAGGTCCGATTGGGGTTCTTCAGTGCGAAGATCTCAAGCATGGCGTCTGCGAGCAGCAGCTTGAGCCGGTCGTTTTCCTGCTGAAGCGCCCGGACCTGATCGGTACCGTCTTCCCGGGCGCGGGGTCCGATCCAGGCGTCGGATTGGCCCGAGTCCTCGCGGAAGCCGTCCGCAGATCCTCGAGCGGGCTTGAGGCGTGCCTTCCAGTTGTAGAACGTCGCCTGACTGATGCCATGGCGCCGGCAAACGTCCGCGGTCGTCGCGCCCTCGCCCTGTTCCGCGAGGATCGCCAGGATTTCCGCGTCGCTGAAGCGGGAGCGTCTCATCGTCTCCACCGGCCAAATCTGGAGTCCGCCAGGCTGGATGCAAGACACTCCCGCACATGCAGCTTCCAGCAACCTTGCGGAGCGGGCGTCAGTCATATGCTCGCAAAGGTTTAGTGCGCGGTGTTCGTCGCCTGGCCATGCAGGGCTCTTCGCCCGGACGGACGCATGCGAACACGCGACCTGCGAAAACTCGCACCTACTCGACTCATGCGATCTGGCGCCGCGACGCGCGCAATTATAGAGACTCCAGGAATCACGGAACCTAGGGCTGCGACCTGGTCCCCGGCTTTGGCCGTGACGCCAGGACACGCTCGGTCCGTCAATGAAATCGGGGCGCTCCAGTACCAGGTCAGATGTCAGATTTTCCTCGCGCCCTTATCGTTCCGGGTTTCGCCAAGTGCGGCACCACGATGCTGCATCACGCCTTTGCGCGCAGTCGCGACTTCGCCGTTCCTATCGGGGCCAAGGAGACGCAGTTCTTCCTGCGGCCGAGATCCGAAACCTCGGTGGACGGCTTCGAGTCCCTCTTCGACGCCGGTGACGTGGCGGCCGGCTCGGTGCTTTGCGACATCACGCCCCAATACGCGACGTTTGGCTCGGTTGGCAGATCCAGACCCGTTCATAGAGCCGTTCGATCATGGCCTCCAGGCCGGCCCCGATATCGACGCCCTGTCGAAACCAGCCAGGGATGAACTTTTCCACGCGCGCGCTCCAAAACTAGAGCGCTCCACTTAGACTCTGGAGAGTCTTCGGTCCACCATCAGGAGCTGTACGACGGCCCCAGCGCATCTGCCGGCTGCCAATCCGCCATGGCGAACTTCTCGTTTTGCCACGGCCGGAACCCTGGATTCTGCAGTTCGCTCTGCGCGAGGAAGATCATGTCCACCTGTGACAGGTTCTCGTGGAAGTAGCAGAGATCGATGATGTCCCAGAGGACGAAGCCATGCTCCCGCAGGGCCGAGTAGCGCTCGATCATCGTGTGCAAAGGGGCTTCGATGACGACGCATGACGTCTGCTTCAACGTGACCACAGAGCCTGCGATCACGTCGAGTTCGGCGCCGTCCACGTCGATCTTGAGGAGATAGGGTCCTGGTCGGGGGTTGGCTGCGAGCCAGGTGTCCAGGCGCACGGCGGGCGTGGGCGCGCCCCTGCCGATGGAGCCCCAGTGCTTGGCGTCGCCGCCGTCCAGCGACGCCGACCCGAACAGAACCTCGCCGTCAGTGTCGCAGACGGCCGCTTGTACGAGCGTGTGGTCGACCGCCTCATAGTTGCGCGCGATCTGATCGGCGAAGTCCCTTTCCGGCTCGAAGAGAACCTGCGGCAGGTCACCGAAATCCGAAATCAGCTCCGGGGTCGAGTGCTGCACCCCTACGTCCAACACGGTCGAGACACGCAGGCCGCGTTCACGCAGGACGCGAAACGCGTCTGACTTGGTCGGGTAGCGCAAAACTTGATCCCCTCAAAAGCACCGCTGCAATGGACGATATACAATCCAGGGTAAAATGCTATTTTCAGCGCAACCGGAAGAATAGTGGCTGCCCGACCCTGTCAGCGGGCCTCGAGGCGATCGGGGCGACGACGACCGCGGAGCTGGCCTTCTAGATTTCTGATCCGATCATCCGCTGCAGCCGATCCGCGAACTGGTGAAACAGGTCTGTTCGTATTGTCGGGTCGGCGAGATAGGGGTTCATGAAGACGCAGCGAACCAGCACGAGGTGCTCGGCGTCGATCTCCGCTCCGAATGCGCCGGCGTGGCGGTTCATGAGTGCCCGGTAGCCCGTTCCGAGGGTGGTCTTTGACACGGAGAAGTCGGGCGAGGCGTGGATCGCATCGAACAGCCTCGCAGTGCGGGCGTTCGCTACGGACATCCGCTCGCCCGGCCGGCCCAGCGAGAAGCAGACGATGTTGGCGTCGGCGGGCTCCAGAAACCTGACCTCGGGGATGCGGGAGCCAACAAGATCGCGAAACTCATGCGCCGCGCGCACGGTCTCGGCCAGCAGGGCGCCCAGGCCGTCGGGACCGAAGCCCAGAGTGCGGCCGGTCAGCCAGGTGGCCGCGGCCCCGGCAGCTGAACGCGAGCCTTCGAGCGTAGAGGACCATTTGCCGTCGCCCAGTTCCGGTCGGTCCAGATAGGGGGCGTCGAACGCCGAGACCGCGTAGCGGTCGACATCGCGCGTGAGGAAGGCGCCGCAGGCGTACGGGACGTAACCCAGCTTGTGGGGGTCGATGGTGATGGAGTCCGCACGCCCCAGAGCCTTGAGCGCCGATACGGCGGTGGACGAAAGGGCCGTCTCGCCGGGGCCGCCGAGCACGCCGCGCAGGAAGCCGCCATAGGCGGCGTCCACATGACTCCAGACGTGAAGTCCCTGATGGGACGACCAACGCTCCATCACGTCCTGGACACGGTCGATCGGATCGATCTCGCAGGTCTCGGTGGTGCCGGCGACGCTGACGGCCATGAGGACCGGACGCCCTTGCGCCCGGGCCTTGAGCAGGAGGCGTTCCAGATCCGCCACGTCGAGGCGCCCGTCGGCGTCGAGGGCGACGGCCCATAGCGAGTCCTCGCCCAGGCCGAAGATGTTGGCGGCCTTCTGCCATGAATAGTGCTTGCTGCCCGGCGCCAGCAGGACCGGGCCGAGGTAGTCGCGCCGCGAAGCGCGAGAGATGCGCCGCCAGGTTTCGGCGGGGTTTCCCGCCGCGGCGCTCGAGCGGCGGAGCACCGAGTCCTCCAGCCGGTGCTGACGCCACAGGACCCGAAAGCGATCCCAGCCCATATGGGCGGCGGCGAAGACGTCGAGCGTCTCGCCCGTAGCCTCGGCGAGGTGCAGGCCGAGGCTGAGCCAGTGGTCGAGACGGTAGCGAGCGCGCCACACGGCTTCGAAGTTGGCGACCGTGCCGCCTGAGGTGAAGTGGCCCTGCGCCCTCGCCGGGTCATAGCCGAGCAGGCCGGCCAGCATGGCCACGGCCTCGTCCTCGATACGCGCGCCGACACGGCTGGCTTCGCGCGAGGTGTTGTTGGGGTTGTGCAGCATGGCCGCCAGCCATCCGAGGAGCGAAGGCAGCGAGACCTCGGCCTTCATGTGGCCGATGTAGCGAGGCGTGTGGGTCGGGACTTCGGCGGTCAGCGCCTCGGACAGCTCCGCCAGACTGGCCGACAACCGTCGGCGGGCCTCCGGGTCGGCCTGGACCGCGCCACAGGCGTCGGCCGGAAACAGGCCTCCGCGCCAGTCGAACCAGTGATCGAGCAGGCCGGTCAGCTCCGACCGCAGCCAATCCTGGTTCGCCCGCCCCAAGCCCGGGAAGAAGCTGGCGGCGATCTCGGCGGGAAGAACGTCCGAGAAGGAGGAGCCGCTGGACGGCGGCATGGAGGGCGCAGGGGCGGTCATGCGGGGCGGCTGATCAACCAGCCTCCGACGGAGGCCAGGACGAGCGCGCTGGCCGTCAGGGCGGCGGCGTCGAGGTCGGCGACCCAGAGGGCGGCCCAACTGGCCGACAGGCTGACGGCTGCGGCCGCCTTGGCCCGGCGGGGGATCGCGCGGCGTTCGCGCCAGGCCCGGATCGGCGGACCGAAACGGGGGTGGCTCAGCATCCTGGCCTCCAGCCGGGGCGACGAGCGGGCGAAGGCCCAGGCCGCCGCGAGGGCGAAGGGCGTCGCAGGCAGCAGCGGGACGAACACGCCCGCCAGGGCCGCCGCGCCGGCGGCCCCGCCGAGGATCCGCAGCAGCAGGCGGCGATCGAGGCCGGCCGCGGCGTGGGCCTCGACATAGCCGTTGAGGTCAGGGGGCAGGACCGACGGGTTCATGGTGACAGCCTGGACCTGGCTCGGGGGGCGGACCTTGCGCTGTCGCAACCGGCCTCAGAGGGATTTCCGCAGGAGCATCGGGCCGTAGGCGGCGGCGAAGCCCAGGAAGGCGAGCACCCACAGTCCGGCCGACAGCATCAGCAGGATCGAGGTGACGTCGACGAGGAACGGCGCGGCCACGCGCGCGGCGGCCGCGGTGACGACGAGGCCGTAGATCGCCGTCGTGGCGGCGTCCGCCGCCCGGGGTCGGCCGGTGTGGCCGCGGCTGGCGCGCGTCATCACCGCCAGGGTCATGACGCCCATCGCCCCGGCGGTCAGGGCGTGGACGCCGGCGCTGAACGGAACGGCGGCGGGCCAGAGCGCCGCGCCTCCGAGAAGAAACAGGCCGACGGGCGCCCAGACGTAACCGGCGTGCAGGCTCCAGACCATCGACTCCCGCCAGGCCAGCCAGCCGCGCCAGCGGACCAGCCGGATCAGATTGAGCAGACCGGCCAGGATGAGGGGCGGGCCGGCAAGCGGGCTCCAGGGATCCAGCACCCAGATCAGGAGCGCCGTCACGGTGACCGCCATCGTCGCCTTGTCCAAGCGGCCGAACGGCGCCGGCCGCGCCGCGATCCCGCGGGCCAGGGTCCAGTTCTGGGTGAAGCTCGGCACGATCCGGCCGCCGATCAGAACGATCAGGCTTGTCAGGGCGGCGATGGCGGCGCGCTCGGAAAGAGCGACGGCGTCCGGCCAGAGACCGCGGGCGTGGAACAGGAGGTTGGCGGCGGCCAGGACGCTGACCATAGCGGCCACCGGCAGATTGCGGCGGTTGTTCGCCGCGAGGACCTCGCGCCACACGACGCCGGCGAACACGACCAGAAATGCGCCGTCGAGCAGAGGCGCCGCAGCGCTCATCGACCCGGGCAGGAAACCGGACACGCGGCCGGCCAGCCAAAGGACCACCAGACCGATCAGGGGGCCGCCCGTAACGGGCAGGCGGCCGGTCCAGTTCGGGACCGCGGTCAGCAGGAAACCCGCCACCACGCCGCCGACGTAGCCGAACAGCATCTCATGGATGTGCCACTGCAGGCCGTCCACGCCGCCGATGCGGCCTCCGTGGAAGAAGACGGCCAACCAGATCGGCACGGCCACCGCCGCCCAGATCGCCGACAGCAGGAAGAATGGGCGAAAGCCCCAGCTGAAGAGCGGCGGGCCCTGATAGGACCGGATCGCGTCGCGCGTCGCGCCCATGAAAGCATACTCCGGGAGAAAAGAGACGGGGCGGAAAGAGGCTCGCTCTTTCCGCCCCGCTTAAGCCGACCTGTCGGTCACTCGGCCGGCAGGATGGCGGGCTCGGCGGCGATGCGCGGCTTGCGGGCCGCGATCACCAGCCGTCCGGCGAAGATCGCCAGCAGCACCGCCCCGATGCTGAAGAGCACGTCACCGGGGACCCGCATCCAGACCAGCAGCTCGACCAGGGGCGAATGGATCACCTCCGGCGAACGGGCGAACCACATGCCGTGCTCGATGCTGGCGAAAGCCTGGACCACGCCCATCGGCAGGAGCGACAGGAAGACCATCATCCCCAGACCGATGTTGAGGCACCAGAAGGTCCCGGCCAGGAACTTGTCGTTCCAGGCTTCACGCCGGGCCAGGCCGCGCAGGCAGAACAGCATCAGGCCGATCCCGAGCATGCCGTAGACCCCGAAGAGCGCGGCGTGGCCGTGGGTGGCCGTCGTGTTCAGGCCCTGCAGGTAGTAGAGGCTGAGCGGCGGGTTGATCATGAAGCCGAAGATCCCGGCGCCGAGCAGGTTCCAGAAGCTGACCGCCACGAAGAACAGGATCGGCCACTTGTAGGTCTGGACCCAGGGCGCGGCCTTGGTGTGCCGCCAGGTTTCGAAGGCCTCGAAGCCGACCAGCGCCAGCGGGACCACCTCGAGCGCGGAGAAGACCGAGCCGATGGCGATCACCGAGACGGGGGTGCCGGCGAAGTACCAGTGGTGCGCGGTGCCGAGCACGCCGCCCGTCAGGAAGATGATGGTGCCGAACAGGACCGCCATATTGGCCGTCTGCGCGCGCACCAGGCCCAGCTTGACGAGGAGCAGGGCGATGACCGCCGTGGCGAAGACCTCGAAGAAGCCCTCGACCCACAGGTGGACGATCCACCAGCGCCAGTACTCGACCATCGAGATGTGGGTGTGTTTGCCCCACATGAAGCCGGCCGCGTAGAACAGGGCGATGGCCACGGTGGACAGGAACAGGATCACCAGCACCGGCTTGGCCTGGGACTTCTGCATCAGCGCAGGCCACAGGGCGCGGGTGACCAGCACCAGCCAGAGCACCAGGCCGACGAACAGCAGGATCTGCCAGAAGCGGCCGAGGTCGACGTATTCCCAGCCCTGGTGGCCGAACCAGAAGTTGGTGTGGATGTCGAAGACCTGCTGGACGCCGAGCCATTCGCCGGCCATCGAGCCGAGGACGACGACGACCAGCGCGACCCACAGGATGTTGACGCCCAGCTTCTGGAAGCGGGGCTCCTTCCCGGAGATCATCGGGGCGATGTAGAGGCCCGTGGCCAGCCAGGCGGTGGCGATCCAGAAGACGGCCAGCTGGGTGTGCCAGGTGCGGGTCACCGCATAGGGCAGCCAGTCGGACAGCGGGAAGCCGTAGAAGTCCTGGCCCTCGACCGCGTAGTGGGCGGTCATGGCGCCGAGGCCGATCTGCAGCAGGAACAGTGCGATCACGGTCAGGAAGTACTTGCCCGTCGCCTTCATCGAGGGCGTGGGCTTGAGGCTGAAGAGCGGATCGGTCGCCGGCGCGGCGTGCGGCGCCTCGTGCTTGGACTTGGCGTGCCACAGGATCAGGGCGGCGACGCCGAAGATCAGCAGCAGGATGCTGGCCGCCGACCAGAACATGTTGGCCGAGCTCGGAACGTTGTCGATCAGCGGCTCATGCGGCCAGTTGGAGGTGTAGGTGACGTCGTCGCCGGGACGGTTGGTCCCCGCGGCCCAGCCCGACCACCACCAGAAGGAGGCGATGTCCGAGCGCCGGGCGGCGTCCGGCACCGGGTTCTCGGCGATGGCGTACTGCTCGCGCAGCTCGGCCAGGCCCGCGTCGTCGCCGAGCAGCCCCTCGTAGTGGGCGCGCACCGCGGCCATGGCGGCGGCGCGGTCGTCGGAGACCGTGATCGTGCCGGTGGCCGCATCATAGGTGTTGGTGCGGAACTCGGTCTTAAGCCGGCTCTCGAGCGCGGCCTGACGCGCGTCGTCCAGCTCGGCGTAGGCAACGCCGAAGTCGCGCCGCGCCCAGATGTCGAGCGTGGCGACAAGTTCGCGGTGGAGCTGGTCGGCCGACCAGTCGGGGGCGACATAGCCGCCGTGGCCCCAGACGGAGCCGACCTGCTGGCCGCCCATGGATTGCCAGGCGAGCTGGCCGTCCTGAATGTCCTGGCGGGTGAGCAGCACCTCGCCGGACGCGCTGACGACGCGATCGGGGATCGGCGGCGCCTGCCTGTGTATCTCGCGTCCCATCAGCCCCAGGACGGCGAACGAGGTCGCCATGATCAGGGCGAGGACGATCCAAAGTCTCTTGGTTGTCATCTCTCTGTCCTCCGGCCGGCGGAGACTCCCCCCGTCAGCCCGTTGAATGCTCATTCGCCCTGTCGTCCCGGTCGGACGTTGCGCGGGCGCAAACTCGGATGGTCCGCCTCAGACCGCGCGTGCGTGGCGGCGGCCCCCTTCCGAAAGACGTTGGTCGAAACAGGCGGCGACGGTGCGCATCAGCCGCCGCGCGGGTTCGGGGATGGCCACGCGCCGGCCGTCGAGACGGCACAGGCCCTCGGCCTGAAGCGGGCGCAGATCCTCCAGACAGGCGTCGAGGGCGTCGGGCGAGACGCCGTGCGACGTGCAGACGGCCGCGACATCGACCGCGAGGTCACACATCAGCCGTTCGATGACCGCCGCGCGCAGGTCGTCCCCGGCGGCCACCGCCAGGCGACGCGCGACGGGCAGTTCGCCGGCCTCGACGGCGCGACCCCAATGGTGCGTCTGAACCTGGTTCTGGACGAAGCCCCGGCCGAGCCGGCCGATGCTGGACGGGCCGATCGGGATCATCACCGGGGCGGGATCGTCGGTGTACCCCTGGAAGTTGCGGCGCAGCCGGCCCTGGCCCAGCGCCTCGACCAGCGGGTCACCCGGCAGGGCGTAGTGGTCCAGGCCCACGCGGACGTAGCCCGCCGCCACGAGCGCCTCGTCGGCGGCCTCGGCCTGGTCCCAGCGTCCCTGGGCGTCGGCAAGCTCGGCCTCGCGGATCATGACCTGCTGCTTCTTCATCCAGGGCACGTGGGCGTAGCCGAAGACGGCGACCCGATCGGGCCGCAGCGTCAGCGCCTGACGCACGCTGGCCTCGACGTTCTCGGGCGTCTGGCCGGGCAGGCCGTACATCAGGTCGAAGTTGATCGCGGGCACGCCGGCCCAGCGCAGGCGCTGGGTGACGGTGGCCACGCGATCGAAGGGCTGGATGCGGTTGACCTTCTTCTGGACCTCGTCATCGAGCGTCTGGACGCCCAGGCTGACCCGGTTGACCCCGGCGCCGGCGGCGGCGTCGATGAATTCCGGCGTCAGCAGGCCCGGATCGAGCTCGGCCGCGATCTCGGCGTCGGGACGGATGGCGAACCGGCCCTTCAGAAGCCCGACCAGTTCGGCGAAGTGAGCGGGGGCGAGGGCGTTGGGGCTGCCGCCCCCGAAATGCACGTGCTGGGCGCCCGCGTGGTCCGGCAGGGCGTCGGCCCACAGACCAGCTTCCAGCTTCAGCGTCTCGAAGAAGCTGCGGACCCGGTCGTATTCATGAAAGACGCTGGTGTGACATCCGCAGTACCAGCACAGGCGCTTGCAGAACGGCACGTGGACGTAGACCGACAGGGCCTGATCCGCGCCGACCTCCGAGAGCCAGCGCCGCGCTTCGGCCTCGTCGTCGGAGGGCTCGAAGGCCAGGGCGGTGGGATAGCTGGTGTAGCGAGGAAGCGCGCGCGAAGCCTGGGCGAGCCAGGACGCTGGAACCCCCCGCTGGTCGATCGTCGGCGCGGCCGCGAGCTGATCGGTCATGTTGCCACACGCCTTGAACCGTGAAACGGAAATGGGCGTTCGCCCCATGACAAGGCGTACCGGCGGCGGTCCGGGAGGGATATTTGGGTCTTCTACCTACGCAGTCTTCCGGAGGCGCAGGTGTTTCCGGCGATTGAGGGCCCCGGTCCCGGCCCGGTGGGCTGGCTCTTCGCCGAGCGCCGGGTGCCGGCGGCGGTGATCGTCGCGGTGGGGGGCGCCCTTCTCGCGCTCACGATTCGCCTGGCCATGACCCCGATCATGGAGGACCGGGTCGCGTTCCTGTTCTTCATGCCGGCGGTGGTGCTGGCTGCAGCGCTGGGAGGTTTGTGGCCGGGCGTTCTGGCCACGGTGCTGGGCGTGGCCGGCGGTCTGTTCATCACCTGGAACGAGCAGCTGACCGGCGACCTGGCGAGCGCGGCGGTGTTCGTGGTCATCGGACTTGGCGTCAGCGCGGGCGGTGAGATGTTCCAGTCCATGCGGGCCCAGGCCGCGGCGGTGAACGCCGGCCTGCGCGCGCGCGAGGCGCACCTGAGCTCCATCCTGGCGACCGTGCCGGACGCCATGGTGGTGATCGACGAGCGCGGCGAGATGCACTCCTTCAGCCACGCCGCCGAGCGCCTGTTCGGCTGGAGCGCGGCCGAGGCGATCGGCCAGAACGTCAAGATCCTGATGCCCTCGCCCTACCGCGAGGCGCACGACGCCTATCTCGCGCGCTACATGGCGACGGGCGAGCGCCGCATCATCGGCATCGGACGCGTCGTGGTCGGAGAGCGGCGCGACGGCTCCACCTTCCCGATGGAGCTGTCGGTCGGGGAGATGACGTCCGGCCAGGAGCGGTTCTTCACAGGCTTCGTGCGCGACCTGACCGAACGCCAAAAGACGGAGGCCCGGCTGCAGGAACTGCAGACTGAGCTGGTCCACATCTCGCGTCTCACAGCGCTGGGGGAGATGGCCTCGGCCCTGGCGCACGAACTGAACCAGCCGCTGTCCGCGGTCGCCAACTACCTCAAGGGGTCGGCCCGGCTGCTCCAGGGCGAGGAGATTCCGCGCGACACGCTGAAGGAGGCGCTCGACCTGGCGGGAGAGCAGGCGCTGCGCGCCGGCGACATCATCCGCCGCCTGAGGGACTTCGTGGCCCGCGGCGAAACCGAGCGCCGGGTCGAAAGCCTGCCCAAGATGATCGAGGAGGCCGGGGCCCTGGCGCTCGTCGGCGCCAAGGAGCACGGCGTACGCGTGAGTTTCCGTTTCGATCCCGCCGTAGAACTCGTGCTGGCCGACCGGGTGCAGGTGCAGCAGGTCGTCCTGAACCTCATCCGCAACGCCATCGAGGCGATGGAGGGCAGCGACCGCAAGGCGCTCGACATCCGCATCGAGGCGGGCGGCGATCATGAGGCGCGGGTGGTCGTCGCCGATAGCGGGACCGGGCTGACGCCCGAGGCGGCGGAGCGGCTGTTCCAGCCGTTCTTCACGACCAAGCGAACCGGAATGGGGGTTGGCCTGTCGATCTCGCGGACCATAATCGAGGCGCACGGCGGACGAATCTGGGCCGAGCCAAATCCCGGCGGAGGCACGCGCTTCTGCTTCACCCTGAACACCGTCGATGCCGAGGAGCTGGAGAATGCAGACTGAGAGCGTGGTCCATGTGGTCGACGACGACGCGGCCGTGCGCAACTCGCTGCGGTTTCTCCTGAGGAGCGCGGGGCTCAACGCCGCGACCTACGAATCGGGCCCGGAACTGCTCAGCCAGGCCGGCGAACTTGAGCCCGGCTGCATCGTCACCGACGTGCGCATGCCGGAGATGAACGGCCTGGAGCTGGTCAGGCGCCTGAAGGAGCTGGAGGTCCGGCACCCGGTGATCGTCATGACCGGCCACGCGGACGTTCCCCTCGCGATCGAGGCCCTTCGCGCGGGCGTGGCGGACTTCATCGAAAAGCCGTTCGACGACGAGGCCTTTCTCGCCTCGGTGAAGTCCGCGCTGGAGCAGCAGGCCTCGGCGGCCACCGAGGACGCCGAGGCGGTGGAGGTGCGCGGGCGCATGGAGCAGCTCTCCCAGCGCGAGGGCCAGGTGCTGGAGGCTCTCGTCGAGGGCAAGGCCAACAAGGTGATCGCCTACGACCTGGGCATCAGCCCTCGGACGGTCGAGGTCTATCGCGCCAACGTCATGACCAAGATGCAGGCGCGAAGCCTGTCCGAGCTGGTCCGCATGCGCCTGCTGCTCGGCCGGACCTAGGCGGCCGCGAGCGCCTGCCGCACCGAGTTCAGCAGGGCGTCGCTGAGCAGCGGCTTTTCGATGATCTGGGTGCCGGCCTGAGCCGCCTGCTGCCGTAGCGCGCGCTTGGGATTGGTGGTGATCAGTATAGCCGGCGCGGTCACCCCGCCTTCGCGCAGACGGGCCAGCAGGTGCAGACCGTCCATGTCCGGCAGTTGATAGTCCAGCACCAGGCACCCGGCGTCCGCCAGGCGCGGGCTCTCGAGGACCTGGGCCGCGTCCGCATAGGTGCTGACGTTGAGGCCTTCGAGCCCGAAGGCGAACTCGATCGCCCGGGTGACGGCCGGGTCGTCGTCGACCAGGATCACCCACGGACGAGGCGCCGGCTGACTCTGCACGGCGGCGAGGGTCATTGCAGGAGCTCCCTCAGTCGGTCGGTCCGGATCAGCCGGACCTGACGGCTGGAGCGGGCCTCGATGAGGCCCTCGGCCTCCAGCTGGGACAGGGTTCTGGACACGGTGTGGATGGTCAGCCCCAGATAGTCGGCCATGTCCTGGCGCGTCATGGGCAGGTCGAAGGCGTCGCCCTTGCCATTGCGGGCGGCGAAATCGAGCAGGAGAGCGGCCACGCGTTCGACGGCGCCGTGCCGCGCCAGGACCAGGGCGTGTTCCTCGCTGCGCTGGAAGGCGCGGACCGAAACCTGCCAGAGCGCGCGGGCCAGGGCGGCGTCGGTCGCAGCTAGATCGGAAAGCTCGCTGCGGCGCATCGCTTCGACCAGGGTGTCGGTCAAGCAGACCGCGGTCGAGCCATGCACGACCCCGGCCTCCAGACCGACGTAGTCACCCGGCAGATGAAAGCTCATCACCTGCCGGCGACCGTCCGCGAACAGCCGATAGCTGGCCATCGCCCCGCTGCGGATCCGATAGACGCGAAAGCTCGGGTCCCCCTGTCGGCAAAGCTCCCGCCCGGCAGGCTGGAGCTGAACCATGGCTCCCTCGTCGAAGGCGTCGCAGAGCGCGCAGCTGTGGGACAGCGGCCGCGGAAACGCCGGCAGCGGGGACCGGGGGAAGGTGCTCAGGCTTTGCAGCGCCATGACGACTGGCTCCGATTTGGAGCTCAATGACTATGCCCGGCCGCGGGCGGGCGACACCTGGGTTTGCTCCCTACGGAATTTCCCTCAGTGGCGTCGGGCCGCAGGGCCGACGAGAAACGGGCTCATTATCAGGATGGGACCCCCACATGCCGCTGTCCGACCCCGGCCTGCTGCGCCGGGCCGAGATGTTCGAGGGCCTGGCCGACGCGCAGCTGCTCGATGTCGCGGCCGCCGGCATGGTGCGCCGGCTTCCAGCGGGGGAGCGCATCTTCGCCCAGGGCGACCCCGGACTGAGCTGCCACAGCCTGCTGTCGGGCCGCATCAAGATCCTGCAGACCCTGCCCGACGGCTCGCAGTCGGTGCTGAGATTCATCGGCCCCGGCGAAATGTACGGCACCGTCGCCGCCCTGATGGACCAGCCCTTTCCGGCCGACGCCCTGGCGGTGACCGAGTCGGTCGAGATCCGCTGGACGGTCTCGGCCTTCCGCGACCTGATGCGCCGCCATCCTGAGATCGGGGTGCGGTCGACCGCCTCGGCGGGCCAGCGGCTCTTCGATCTGCAGAGCAGGGTCGGGGCGCTGTCCACCGAGCGGGTCGAGCAGCGGATCGCCAAGGCGATCCTGCGCCTGGCGCGCCAGGCGGGCCGGCAGGTGGCCGGCGGGGTCGAGATCGACTTTCCGATCACGCGCCAGGACCTCGCCGAGATGACCGGCTCCACCCTCCATACCGTCAGCCGGACCCTGGCGGGCTGGGACCAGGCGGGCGTCACCGCGAGCCGCCGGCGCGGAGTGACGGTGCGCGACATGGCCGAACTGGCGCGGCTGGCTCAGGACTGACACGCGAAAGGGCCCGGGAGGCTGTCCTCCCGGGCCCTCCGCCCCTTGGCCGTCAGTGGGTTCAGAGTCGGCCAAACATCGTCGCGAAGCGGCTGCGGGCGAGGCCCGGCGCCCGACCTGCGGCGGCCTGGGCCGCGGCCAGGTTCGGCCCGCCGTCACCGACCACCACCAGACCGACCATGCCCATGCCGTAGTGCGGCGCACATTTGACGCCGTAGACGCCCGGCGCGGTGACCCGCAGGACATACTCGCGGCCCATCGCGCCGCGCGTCACCGCGACCCCGGCGGGCAGCATGCCGGCGATGGTCTCGGCGTTGTGCCCGGGGTTCGTCGGCACATAGCGGATGGTGTCGCCCACCCGCGCCCGGACCAGCGCCGGGACGAAGACCATGTTTCCGCCTTCGCCGCGGTTCAGCATCTGAACGACGTGCTCGGCGGCCACGGCCTGGCCAGCGACGGCGAGCGCCGCGCCGGCGGCCGCCAGGGTGAGGAAGGTGCGTCTGAGCATTGTCCTACTGCCTTGATGAAGTGCGGCGCGGCCCTTGCCGCGTCATGGCTTCTTCTAGGCGTGGGCCCAGGACCCGACCTTGTTCGGGGACAACTTCAGGTCTCCGTACGATTGCGGAGAAGCGGCGCGTACAGGCGCGCCTCCTCGATCGCCATACGCCCTTCGAGTTCGAAGGCGGCCTTGGTGAGAAGAACGTAGGTCAGCCTCCAGGTCGTGCAGGCGCCGGCAGGGGCCTCGAAGTTCGCGGTCAGGCTCCGGACAGCCTCGAGCCGGCGCCGTATGCAGCGGTGTTCGGCCGCCATGCGGGCGGCCAGCCGCCGGCCCGTGGCCGCGACGTCGGTCGCCGCCGCATAGGCCGCATCCTCGCGCGCGTCGTGCATCTCGAGGGTGTCCGCGAGATCCTCGAGTTCATCGACAAGCCCATGCGGCCAGCGATCATCCCGCCGGTGCGCATCATCGGCGGTGCGGGCGAGCGCCAGGGCGTCGCGGACCAGCCGCCGCAGAGGGCCCGCCTCCCGGCGAAGACGCGCGATCAGGCCCGAGAGCGTCTCGGCCGGAGCGGTTTCGTCGGTCATCAGGCCGCTCAGACCCGTGTGCAGAGCCTCGCGATCGACCGTGTCGCAGCTCGCGACGCCCCAGCGGGCGAGCGCCTCATTTCGGGCAGGCATCATCGCGGTCTCGTCTGACGTGGAAAGGGTCTCGTCAGCCTAGGAGGCGTCGGCGACCTGACATTGCGCCCGCGCAAACTGCGCCTGCGGGGAATCGGCGAGCCTCCTCGGCCCGAAGGAGGAAGACATGGCGTTCGACAATCCCCTCGCCGCCGAAATCTGGCGCGGCAAGTACAGCTTCAACCCGCCCGGGGGCGGCGGTGACGAAACGGTGGAGCAGACGTGGGCCCGGGTCGCCGCCGCCGTCGCCGAGGCCGAGGCGCCCAAGCTCAGGCGACAGTGGCGCGACCGCTTCGAGGGCGCGCTCGGCGACTTCCAGTTCCTGCCGGCGGGACGGATCCTGGCCGGCGCGGGGACCGGCCGGTCGGTGACCCTGTTCAACTGCTTCGTCATGGGGACCGTGCCGGACGACCTGCCTGGCATCTTCGAAGCCGTACGCGAAGCGGCGGTGACCATGCAGCAGGGCGGCGGCGTCGGCATGGACTTCTCGACCATCCGGCCGTCCGGCGCGCCGGTCATGGGGGTGGGGGCCGACGCCTCGGGTCCGCTCAGCTTCATGGACGTCTGGGACGCCATGTGCCGGACCATCCTGTCCGCCGGACAGAGGCGCGGGGCGATGATGGGCTGCCTGCGCATCGATCACCCGGACATCGAGGCCTTCATCGACGCCAAGCGGGATCCGGCGCGCCTGCGAAACTTCAACGTTTCGGTGCTGGTCACCGACGGGTTCATGGAGGCGCTGAAGGCGGGCGCCGACTGGCCGCTGGTCTTCGGCGGCCAGGTCTTCAGGACCGTGCGCGCACGCGACCTATGGGAGCGGCTGATGCGCGCAACCTACGATGTCGCCGAGCCGGGGGTGATCTTCGTGGATCGGGTGAACGCCTGGAACAACCTGGCCCATTGCGAGACCATCTCGGCCAGCAACCCCTGCGGCGAGCAGATGCTGCCGCCCTATGGCGCCTGTCTCCTGGGCTCGATCAACCTGGCGCGCCTGGTCCCCCACCCCTTCGCGCCGGACGCCATGCTTGACGAGGAGCGGCTGGCCGAGCTGACGCGTACGGCGGTGCGGTTCCTCGACAACGTCGTCGACGTGTCGCGCTTCCCGCTGGAAGCTCAGGAGGCCGAGGCCAAGGCCAAGCGCCGCATAGGCCTGGGCGTCACGGGCCTCGCCGACGCGCTCGTCTTCTGCGGCGCCCGCTACGGAGAGGGCGAGGCCGTGCGCCTGAGCGAGCGCTGGCTGGCGGTCATCAAGCGCGAAGCCTATCGGGCCTCGGCAGAACTCGCGGCCGAGAAGGGCGCCTTCCCGCACTGGGATCCGGCCATGCTGGACACGCCCAATCTGAAGAGCCTCGACGAGGAGACGCGCGCGCTGATCGCGCGTCATGGCCTGCGCAACGGCTGCCTGACCTCGATCGCCCCGACCGGGACGACCTCCCTGCTGGCGGGCAATGTGTCATCGGGGATCGAGCCGGTGTTCGCCTACGCCTACACCCGCAAGGTTCTTCAACCGGACGGGTCGAGGCGCGAGGAGGCGGTCGAGGACTACGCCCTGACCGTCTGGAAGCGACTCCACGGCGACGAACCGCCGCCCGACCACGCCTTCGTCACCGCCCAGACCCTGACTCCGGACCATCACCTGCGCATGCAGGCGGCGGCCCAGGCGCTGATCGACAGCTCGATCTCCAAGACGGTGAACTGTCCCGAAGACATCGCCTTCGAGGCCTTCGCCGACGTCTACGTCCGGGGCTGGGAGATGGGCTGCAAGGGCCTGACCACCTATCGCCCGAACGCCGTGACGGGCTCGGTGCTGTCCGCCGACCCGCCCAAGGCCGACGAGCCCACTTCGGAGCCGGCGGCGGCCCACCGGCTGGAACCCCGGCCGGAGGCCCTGACCGGCCAGACCTACAAGATCAAATGGCCCGACAGCCCTCACGCCGTCTACGTCACGATCAACGACGTGGAAGGACATGACGGCGTCCGACCGTTCGAGATCTTCGTCAACTCCAAGAACATGGAGCACTACGCCTGGACGCTGGGCCTGACGCGGATGATCTCTGCGGTGTTCCGGCGCGGCGGCGATGTCTCCTTCGTGGCGGAGGAGCTGAAGGCGGTGTTCGATCCGCGCGGCGGCGGCTGGCTGAATGGGCGCTATGTCCCGTCGCTGCTCGCGGCCATCGGCGGAGTTATCGAACGCCACCTGGCCCAGGGGGACGGAACGACGGCGCTCGAACCGCGGGGCGCGGCCTCGGGCTTGGACGCTAGCGCTCGGCCAGGTCCTTGCTGCCCCCGCTGCGGCGCGCCGGGCCTGGTGCGCAAGGAGGGCTGCGACACCTGCTTTCAGTGCGGCCACTCCAAGTGCGGCTGAGGCGTCAGTAGCGGTACTCCAGGGTCAGCCAGAATTTGCTGGCGTCTGCGTACTCGGGCCGCTCGCTCTCGAAGCGGGCGGCCTTGGCCTCCAGCGACCAATGGGGGCCGAGCGCCACCGAGGCCGAGGCGTCGAACTCACGTCCCACCTCGAACTCTCTCTGGGCGTCGCGGAAGGCGTGGGCCTCGAACGCCAGGCGCAGGGGCCGACCGACGGCGGCCTCCGGGAGGGCGCCCCGGACCTGAATGAAATCATCCGCAAGGCCGTAGGCCGGCGTCGCACCGATGACGTCCGACCAGCCCAGATAGGCGTGGTTCGAACCGAGCGGCGTCTGGAACGCGGCGACGCCGTCGCCCTCCAACCATTCCCGGCCGAATTGCACTGACCAGCTCGAGGTGTGCAGGCCGACGCCGGCTCGGGCGTAGTCGACGGTGAAATCGGCTGGATTGGCGCCGAAGTCATCCTGGCGGCCGTAGTCGAACCGCCAGGTGACGGACAGGCTGTCGCCGACGGGCCGTTCGCCCTGCAGGCCGATCACCCAGGTTCGCAGGGACTGGTTGGGCTGGGCCGCAAAATCACTGGTGAGGTAGAGCGCCGACAGCCGCCCGGCCATCGTGTCCGTTCCGGCCGCCACGGCCTGGACCGCTCCGCTCCACACGCCCTGGGGATGGTCGCCGCCCGGGAAGCGGCGGACGTGCTCGGCGTGGACGAGCGTCAGATCGACGCCGGGGACTGCCGAGGTGGTCACACGCAGGGCGTCGAAGGTCTGCTCATTCTGTCGCCAGGCGCTGTTTCCAAGGAAGCGGCCGTCGTCAAGCACGATGCGCTGGCGTCCCACGATGGCCTCGGTCGAGGCGGCCGGACGCCAGCTCAGCTGCGCGCGGTTCAGCTCCATGACCTCGCTGTCGCCGACGACCGGCCGCGAGGGATCAGGGCGCAGGGGCGCCGAGAAGCGATCGTCGAGCACGACCACGGCCTCGCCCTCGACCAGCGCCTGCAGACCCCAGCGCCGCTCGCTGCGCCAGCCGAGCCGGGGGCGGACCGTCAGGGCGTGACCCGTCTGGAGGCCCTCCTGGGCGACGGTCTCGGAACGGGCGCGCAGCTCGAAGATGACGCGCGCGCCGTCATCGGCGGGATCGGCGCGCGCCAGGCCCGGCGCGGCGAGAGCCGCCGCCAGGAGAAGGGTTCGGAATGTCATGTCCGTGTCCTGAAAAAAACGGCCGCCGGGGGCTCCGGCGGCCGTCGAGTCTCACCGGCAGGAAGGGCGGTCCCGGCTCAGTGATCCATGTGCTCATGGGCGCGGTCGTCGCCGCGGAAGACGTCCGGGTCCTGCGGCCCGGTCACCTCGATGATGCCTGCGGCGCCGCGATCGACGCGGCTGAGCGCATGGTCGACCATGATGTAGCTGCCGGGGACTTCGAAGGTCAGGTCCACCACCGTGGCGCCGCCCGGGGGGACCAGCACGGTCTGCACGTCCTCGACCGGCGGGCTGACCAGCGAGCCGAGATTGTAGACGTTGTCGAAGATCTCGCCGATCACGTGGAAGCTGGAGGCCTTGTTCGGGCCACCGACGCCGAAGTAGATGCGGGCGGTGTCCCCGACCTCGACCTGGAGCGCGTTGTCGCCGGTCAGGGCCTTGAAGGCCCCGTTCATCACATAATAGGTCGGCTGCTCGTTCAGCAGGTTCTCGATGCTCTCGGTGAGCAGGCCGGGGGTGCTCATGGCCTCCTCGGTGTAGATCTCCCCCTGCATCACGTAGAACTCGTGGTCCACCGCCGGCAGGCCGCCTTCGGGCTCGACCAGGATCAGGCCGTACATGCCGTTGGCGATGTGCTGGGCCACCATGGGCGTGGCGCAGTGGTAGACGTAGAGGCCCGGCGCCAGGGCCCGGAAGGTGAAGCTGCGGTGCTCGCCTGGGTTGGCGTTGGTCGCCGCCGCCCCGCCGCCCGGCCCCGTGACCGCGTGGAAGTCGACGTTGTGCATCATCATGCTGTCGTCGGCGTTGTGGAGGTTCACCTCGACGGTGTCGCCGACACGTACCCGGATGAAGGGTCCCGGGACCCGGTCGTTATAGGTCCAGTAGGTGTAGGACGTCCCGTCCTCGAGCTGGCCGATGACCTCGGTGGTTTCCAGATTTACGACGTGATGGCGCGGCCCGGAGGCGGCCAGCGGCGCGGGCAGGTCGTCGCCGCGACGGATGATGTCCACTTCGCGCGGGGTCGGCGCCTCCTGGGCGACGGCGGCGCCGGCGATCGCCAGGGCGGCGACGCTGGTGAGAAGGGCGAGGAGTTTCATCTTTCGATCTCCGGGGCGCTTCGATCGGCCCCCATGACCGCTGCTTTAGGAGCCTCGCCCACCCCGGACTTTGCGCCCCGACAACCTCGCCTCCGGGACGCTACGTAGCCTGAGTTTTTCTAGCTTTAACAGCCGATTGTGGGGGTCCGGGTCATCCCCTAGGGGCTTGTCCGGAGGCGCGTCAGAGGCCGGAGAGCAGCCCGAGCGGATGGTGAGCCCGGGCGACCGTCACGATGAACAGGAAGACCGTCAGCGCCGCGGCGTAAAAGCCCAGCCGCGTCCCCCGGCTCCGCCGGGCCGAAAACGCCATGGCTCCCAGGCCGATATAGACGACGAGCAACAGCACCTTCACCGTCAGCCAGGCGTCGACGAAGGGATACTGCCGCACGATCGTCATCAGGATCAGCGCCGCGGTCAGCAGGACCGTGTCGATCGTCCAGGACAGGATCCGGACGGGCAGGGCTTTCGGCCAGGCCGCCCCCAGCAGGTTGAACGCGCCGCCCCTCAGGGCGAACAGCACCCCGCTGGCGATCACCGCCCCGATATGGGCGTGCCGGATCTGTAGGTAGAACTCTTCCACGACGCGCTACTATCGGGCCGTGCGCGGGCTCTTGCCAGCCCCTAGGACGGAAGAAGAACCTGCGAAGCGTCCGGGGAACTCAGCCCGCGAGGTCCCCCGGCGGGGGAGGCTACGAGTCATGAGGGAGGTCAGATGGTGCCGCCGGGCAGGATTGAACTGCCGACCTCAGCCTTACCAAGGCAAATTGAGACATGGCTCTAAGCCGCTCCTTTCTTGGGTTTGCGGTGTTTCGAGGCGGGGCGCTCCCCATGATTCCCCCACACCTGGCCAATCGAGGCGGCGAGGTGCGACGTGTTCACGTGAGCGTAGCGCATGACCATGGCCGGGCTTTTCCAGCCGCCCAGCTCCATCAGCGCAGTCAGGTCGCGGTTGGCTCGATAATGCCAGGTCGCCCAGGTGTGTCGGCAATCATGGGGCGTGAAATCGGAGATCCCCGCGCGGCGAAGCATTCCCGCCCAGGCGGTCTTGATCTGGCCGCCTCCGCCCTCCCGAACCTCATAGGGCGGGCCTAGAGGCCGCTTCCGGCCGTTGGCCGTCACCTGGGGCAGGGACCGGCGGAATACCGCTCCAGAGCGATGCGGGAGGGCCGACAGCGCGGCCACGGCGCGAGGGTGCAAGGGCACGCCACGATGATCCCCGTTCTTGGTGTCCAGGAACTCGACGTGCCCAGCCGCCAGGTCGACGTTGCGCCAGTCGAGATAGAGCGCCTCGGACAGGCGAGCGCCGGTCGACAGTAGGAAGATCACCAGGGGCTGCAGGTGCGGCGAGGCGGCCTCGATCAGACGCTCGGCTTCCTCATGGGTGATCCAGCGGACGCGGCCCTTGGGTTCCTTGGGGCGGGCGATCACCGGCTTGTCGCACCACCGCTTGCGCGCGGCATGATGCAGGACAGCGGCCACGGGCGTGTAGATGTGGCGGTTGAGCGTGGCGGGCGCGGCCTTGGGTTTCAGCTTCCTGGCGAGGGCGTCGATCTCGGCCTGGCCAATCGCGGCGAGCGGCTTGCGGCCCAGGATCGTCAGGATGGGCGCCAGGTGCGTGCGTTCGCCGCCGGCCTCCATGTAGCTCAGCGCCGCCTCTGCGAATGTTCGGACAGCTGAATCACCGTGGATCGACTGTTTGAGCAGCTCGGCCTCGCGGACCGCCCTGACTTCTTCGGCCGCTTTCCGGTCGCCAGTGCCAGTGCTTTCGTCAATGCTGATGCCCCGGACGGTCCCGCGCAGATACCAGTTTGGCGATCCGTGCCGTCGTTTGAGGGTGAGGGGCATGGCAGGCGCTCCAGGAGGGTCTCGATATCGGCCGGGGTGAAAACGTAGGTCCGGCCGTGCTTGCGGCCGATGCTGTAGGTCCGGGCCATGCGGACAAGCGTGGTCTCAGACCAGGGGACGAGCCCCTCGGCCACTAGACCTTTCGCCGTCTTGATGACCGGCCAGCCCATCACACGTCCCAAGCTCGATAGCGGTTGGCGAGCGCGACAGACGCCGGCGGAGCGGCGCCTTCTTCTCGGCCGTCGAACAGGCGCGCCACGTGCAGCAGGGCCGACGTGCGGACGCTCTCGGGCACGGGGTCGCCTTCCTCCAGGCCGTCAGCATGCGCCAGGGCGGTCTCGGTGGCGGTGGCGATCAGTTGCTCGATCAGGTCGTCCTCTTCGGTGTGGTCGACGCGGAGGAAGGCCTTGGCCTCGTCCAGGGTGATCAGGTCCGTCATGCGGCCTCCGGGGTGCTGCCCAGGGGCGTCCAATTGGCCGGCTGGTGATAGACGTCACCACCGGGGATCGGGGTTTCGTTCTCGCGGCGCCGAATGTCGTTCGGGCTGAAAACGCCGATCTCGCGGCCGATCCGGTAAGCCTCGAAGCGGGCCTGCACGTCGCCCTTCAGGAGGGCGGCCAGGTCGTGCTCGATGTAGAGCGTGCGCCGGCCTTCCTCGGTCAGGAGGCAGCGCAGCATGGCGGCCTCGATCCGGCTGGCCAGCGGGCCAAGACAGTTGGCCACCAGGGCGCGGGCTTCCTGTTCCGTGTTGCTGTAGGTCGCCTTGTCGGTGATCCCGACGCTGGTGGGGGGCACGCCAAACAGCCGCGCCACGTCTTCGTTGGACAGCTTCTGACTGGCCAGGAACTCGGCGTCCTCGGCCGACCAGGCAAGGGGCGCATAGGTGGCCCCGCCGTCCATGATCAGGAGCTGGCCGGCGTTGCTGGAGCCCTGGAGTCGGCTGGCCACGGCCTCCCGGATTTTCGTTCTGGCGTCACCCGTGAGGCGCTCGGCGTAGGTCATGACGCCGGAGGGGCGCAGGCCGTTCTCGACCAGGGCGGAGGCGGTCTCCGATTGGGCGATGCGCAGGCCCATGCTGGCGCGGCCGAACTGGATGGCGGAGACGCCCACGATCCCGTCACGCGAGGGGCCGCGGACGTGCAGCATTTCCTCTTGGAGTAGGACGGTCACGCCGCCGGCGGGCTCGCTCACGCGATAGCGGAGGCGGCCCGTGCGCTCGATCCGCTCGACCGTCACCTGGCCGGGCGGGATGGGGTAGAGCGCCACCACCGCGCCGCGCCGGTCCCGCTCGATCCTGGCGAAGGCGTTGCCGTGCAGGTCGAGGGATCGGATCAGGAACTCGCGGGCCTCAAACGCCGTCATTTGCGGATTGGCCATGTCGTGCAGCACGGCATAGAGCGGCTGATCGTCCGCGCGCTCCCGGCCGCCGTCAGACGTGCGCCGGAACAGGAACAGGCCGACGCTGGCCAGCATCTCAGCGCGAAGGCTGACACACCGGACGGCCACGGCGCTGTTGGACAGCAGGGCGTCCGGGTTCACACCGGCGCCGCCCATGCCGCGAAGGCCGAACCACTCGGTCAGATAGGGGTCGGAGGCGGTGATCGTGTCCGCCGCGCGGGTCTCGCGCTTGCCGAAGGGCCACAGGTTCATGCCAGCGCCTCCAGATAGCGGCGGGCATGATCCAGCCGGAGCTGACGGATGCCCTCCAGGGACCGCGCGGAAACCACCGTGCCCTGATAGGCCGGCCACGCCTTCACGACGCTGATCTCATGCAGCCGGAGTTGCTCGAGCACGCGGACGCCGCCCGTGCGGGTCTCTCCGCCGGGCGCCACCGTGAATCCGAAGCTCATGCCGCCCAGGTCGCCCCGCTCGGCCAGGGCGAGCACGTCGCGGCCCTCGGTCGTGTCGGGCACGTCCAGGTCGAAGGCGAGGCCCTTGGCGTCCTGAGACAGCCGGAGCGTGCCGGAGCGGGTGCGGGCCAGGAGGCGGGAGGGGTCGTGATCGACAAGGGCGAGCACGTCGCGGCCGGACGACAGGGCGCCCGCGAAGGCCCCCTGTCTGATTTCCTCGTCCGTCGAGCCGATGCGGGCCCGCACGCCGAACAGGGCCGCATAGCCCTCCAGCCGGCGCCCGCGAGCGCGGACCTCGATGGGAGCGGAGCGGCGCTCAGGGGCGTGCGGGACCATCTTACGGGGTCTCCGGCGCGAAGGCGTCGGCGCCCAGGAGGGCCTTCACGAACGCCTTGGGCGTGCGCACGGCCACGTCAGCGTCCAGGAAGGCGTGAATGAGCACGCCGCCCTTGCTGGCCACGTCCGCGTGATACGGGTTCACCAGGATGTCGACGCCGGACCAGTAGCCGATCACCAGCTCGGACCACTGGCCATAGATCAGGGCGTTCAGGTCGTCGTCGCCCAGGTTATTCGGGACCTGGGTCGTGTGCTCGACGCGCTCGCCATGGAACAGCTCGGCCGCCGGGATCACCCGGTTGTCGCCGTCCTTGGTCTTGCGCGCCAGGCGCATCACGCCGGGGTTGGTCAGGAAGGCGCGCGAGCCGGTCAGGTCGTCCAGCTCCAGGGCGGCGATCATGTCGGCCGTGGTGTCGGACAGGTCCGCGCCCAGGGTGATCGCCAGCACGCCGGCCGTGTTGAGGATGCCGGTCGGCTCGTCACCACCGGCGCCTGCGATAGCGGCCCGGTCGAGCGCGCCTTGCAGGAGCTGGCCAAGGTCGCGGCGCAGGAGATCCTCGATCGACTCCGCCGACTGCAGGATCATGCGGCGCGAGACTTCGTATTCGGCGCCGACCGTCTTGGGCGAGAGGCTCGTCTTGGCGAACGTCGGATCGGAGCGATCCACGTCCTCGTGTTCGCCAACCCAGGAGACGGTCCCGGACTCGGCCAGCACGGGCAGGTCGATGTTGCCGGTCAGGTTGCGCAGGACCGTGGCGCCCAGGCTCTCCACCATGAGGCGGGGGCGCGGATGATCGCGGACGGGGTAGATTTCGCGGCCGACCAGGTTGGAGCCGGGGCCTTCCGCCGGCGTGGTCGTGGTGAGGGCGCGCCGCTCCATGAGGATTTCGGTCGGGACCATGACGCCCCGGCTTTCACGGCCGCGCGACAGCTCTTGGTGCCACTCGGCCTCCAGGCCGGTCAGGCGGCCGGCGGCCGACTCCTGGAGCGCCTTGCCCAGGCTGTAGCCGCGCAGCTCGCGGGGTCGGCCGGAGCCGTCCACGGGCGTCGCATCGGAGCGGCGCTCATCCTCGGCCAGGAACTCGGCGCGCTGGATTTGCTGATCGAGCGTGCGGATTTCGGCCTGGCCGATGTCGAAGCTGGTGGCCTCGTCGCTCGTCAGGTCTCGGCTTTCGTTGGCCGCCTTGTCCACGATGGCCCTGAGGGCGTCTCGCTTGGCGGCCCGCTTTTCGCGGAGGGCAGGCAGGTTCATTGAATAGGCTC
>CAMPGL010000008.1 GCA_946885435.1 uncultured Brevundimonas sp.
GATCACCGCCCTGATCGTGGCCCAGCGCGCCTACGAGATGAACTCCAAGGTCATCACCACCGCCGACCAGATGCTGCAGTCGGCCAATCAGGTGAAATCGTGATGCGCGGCCTCGTCGCCCTGATCGCGGCGCTGGGCCTGGCGACCGCCGCCCATGCGACCCCGGTCCAGCTGGTGTCCGAGCCTCTCGACGACGACGGCGTCATCACCCTGGGGGAGCTGTTCGACAACGCGGGCGCCGCCTCCGAGGTGAGGGCCGGAACCCGCACCGCCGCCAGCGCCATCCTCGACGCCGCCCAGGTCCAGTCACTGGCGCGCCGCCACGGCCTGGACTGGGCCAACCCCACCGGCCTGCGCCGCATCATCGTTCGCGCCGGTTCGGCCACGGTCTCCCCCGCCAGCGCCGTGCGCGGCGAGACGGTGGAGGTCCTGACCTACGCCCGCAGCCTGGCGTCGGGCGAGATCGTCCAGCCGGAAGACGTCGTCTGGACCTCGGTCCAGTCCCACCAGGCCCCGGCCGGTGCGCCGCAGGACGCCGAGATCGTCATCGGCCAGGCCGCTCGCCGCCCTCTTCGGGCCGGCGCGGTGGTGCGCACCTCCGACCTGTCATCGCCCCAGGTCATCGCCCGCGGCGACCTCATCGAGGTCGTCTACCGCTCCGGCGGCGTCAGCCTCTCCCTGCGCGCCCGCGCCATGGAGAACGCGGCCCAGGGCGAGGCCTTCAACGCCCAGAACATCGAATCCGGCCGGACCATCGAGGTGGTGGCCGCCGAACCCGGCCGCGCCTTCGCCGGCCCGGGCGCCCGTCGCTAGAGGACCAGTCCATGCGTAAGTCCGTTCTCCTCCTGCCGCTGCTGATGCTGGGCGCCTGCTCCACGGTCGAAGAGGCGGTCATGGGGCCGCAGCTGTCCGACATGGGCTATCCGGCCGCGCTGGTGCCGCTGGAGCAGCCCATCGGCCGACAGTCCGAGGCCGCCTCGGCCGGGTCCCTGTGGCGGGCGGGCTCGCGCACCTTCTTCCGTGACCAGCGCGCACGCGACGTGGGCGACATCCTGACCGTCGAGATCCAGATCGACGACCGGGCCAATGTGCAGAACTCGACCACCCGCGACAGGTCCAACGAGACCCAGTCGGGCATCGGAGCCTTCTTCGGCCTGGAGAACGCCCTGGGCCAGGCCTTCCCGGCCGGCTTCGACCCGTCCAACCTGGTCGAGCTGGAGGGCGGGTCCTCGTCGTCGGGCTCGGGCGTGATCCAGCGCTCGGAGCGGGTCGAACTGACGGTGGCCGCCGTCGTCACCGCCGTCCTGCCGAACGGCAATCTGGTCATCCAAGGCCGCCAGGAAGTCCGCACCAACCGCGAGATCCGCGAGCTGCTCGTCTCCGGCATCGTGCGCCCCGAGGACATCTCGTCGGCCAACACGATCAATCACACCCAGATCGCGGAGGCCCGGATTTCCTATGGCGGGCGCGGCGACGTCAGCCGCATCCAGGGCCCGCCGGCCGGCCAGTCGATCGTCGAGCGCTTCAGCCCCTTCTGAGACCCCGTTAACCGAGGTTAACCTGTGGCGCCCGCGCCTCAGCGCGCGGGCCGCCGCACGGCGTTCGTGAACCCAGGGCGCCGGACCGCGTTTCCCCTCTCGAAGGGAGCGCGTCAGATGTTCAACCGAGCCGCCTTGTTCGCCACCTCTATCGCCGGCATGGCGATGAGCGGAGCTTTTCTCCTGCTGGGACCGGACGGTGCGTCCGCGGCCCCGCAGACGGTCGAGCCGGCGCAGGCAACCGCCCCCATGGGCTGGCATCTGGTGCACGAAGGTCCGCGCGCCAAGCTGGCCTATGGGGCCGAGAACTCCGACCACATCCTGTTCATGCTCTCGTGCGCGCCCGGCGAAGGCGTCGTTGACGTCTTCGGCATGGCCGCACCGGAAGCCGACGGCCTAACTCTGGCCTCGACGAACGGTCAGTCCGCCCTCGACGCCCGGCCGCAGGTCGATCCCATGACCGGCTCCATGATGGTCGAGACCCAGATGCGGCTGAACGCCCCGGCGCTGGAGGGCTTCCGCGAAACCGGCGCCCTGACCCTGGCCGGCGCCTCGGGCCGTCCGATGGCGCTGAACGCCAACGTTGACGAACAGCCCGGGATTGAGGCCTTCTTCGCCCATTGCGCGGGATCGCGCGCCTGACGAACCGGGCCCAGGGGGTCCTTCCATGCTGCTGATCGCCGCCGCCCTGACCATCGTCTCGGGCCAGCCGTCGGACGGCTGGGTCTGGTCCTACTATGACAGTAGCGGCATGGCGGTGCTGGCCCGCGAAGTCCCCGACACCGAACGGCTGTCCGCGGTGCTCGAGTGCGAGCCCGGCTCGGGCGTCGCCCGGATCACCGTCTATGGCCCGGAGGCCCGTCCCGCCTTTGTGAACGTGTCCGCCGGCCCGGCCTCCGCGGACGCCGAACGGGTCGAGGCCGACGGGCTGGCCGTGCGCCTGCGCCTGGATCATCCGGTGTTCCGCGCTTTCGCTTCCGGCGAGGCCCTGTCGCTGCACGCCGACGGCGAGGCCGCGACCGTCGCGGCGCCCAGCGGCGCGCCGCTCGAGAGCTTCCGCTCGGCATGCGCGGCCTCCTGATCGCGGCTGGACTGTTCGTCAGCGGCTGCGCCACGGGCGCGGACGTCGCCCCGACGCCGATCCCGCCCGACTTCAGCGCCCCCCAGCCTGTGGCGGGCTACGACTGGTTCTTCAACGCCACGGACGGCAGCGCGTCTCTGGCCTTCGGCCTGGCCGAGAGCGACGACGTGCGTATCGCCCTGTCGTGCGAGACAGGGTCCGGCCGCCTCAGCCTGATGCGCGATATCGCGGCCGAGGCGGCGCCGGAGATCGTTCTGGAATCCGGCGGCGAGACAGAACGCTTCCCGGGTCGGTCCGAGCCGTCGCTGCTGTCAGACGGTCAGATCGTCACGGCCGAGAGCCCAACGGGCCTTCCTGTCTTCCAGCGCTTCCGCCGCCTTGGCTGGCTGGCCGTCTGGCAGGACGGCCGCCGCGAGCCGCTGGCCCCCCATCCGGGCTCGGCGGCCAACATCGAACGCTTCTTCGCGGTCTGCGGCTGATCAGGCCGCCGGGGTGACGCCGGCCTCGGCGAGCCATTCCAGAATCTTGCCCTTGGGCATGGCGCCGGCCTTCATGGAGATCAGCTCGCCGCCCTTGAACAGCATCAGGGTCGGCACGCCGCGGACGCCCATGCGCGACGGGGTCATGGGGCTGTCGTCGATGTCGACCTTGGCGATCTTCACCGTGCCGGCCAGTTCGTCGGAGATCTGTTCCAGCGCCGGGCCGATCTGCTTGCAGGGCCCGCACCATTCCGCCCAGAAGTCGACGAGGACGGGACCGTCGGCCTTGAGAACTTCGGCTTCGAAGCTGTCGTCGGTGACCTTGAGGGTCGGCATGGGGAGGCTCTCCAGGTGATTCCTGCTTGTCGCGGCAATGTGGGGCGGCGAAGGCTCGTGTTCAACGCCCGGACGCGAGCGCCTGGACGAGCATCGCCTCGGGGACCGGCATGAGCACCGGCCCGTCGGTCCAGACCAGCGCCGCCTCGACCGGCCGGTCAGGATAGAGCCGACGCAGCACCGCCGCATAGACCGCCAGCTGCAGCACATAGGCCGGGTCGACGGCCTCGACGGAAGCCGGGGCGGGCCGGTTCGTCTTGTAGTCCACGATCAGCACCCGCTCGGGCGTGACCACCAGCCGGTCGATGCGGCCCGAGACCGAGACGCCGCGCGGCAGGTCAGGCGCGCCGCCGGTCAGGGCCACCTCGGCGCGCGAGCCGAGACCGAACACCGGGGCGAAGCGCGCGTCGTCCAGGACGCCGAAGGCCGCGGCGATCATCTCGGCGCGTTGCTCGTCGGTGAGGTCGCGTTCGCGCGCCAAGAGCCGCTCGGCGGCCCGCGCCCGGTCCTCCTGGGCCACGTCCGGAAGCCGCTCCAGCAGCCGGTGGATCAGGTCGCCGCGCCGGAACCGGCCCAGCGATCCGGCGCGCGCCAGCGGCGAGGGCGCCGGGATGCGCAGAGTCTCGTCCATCCGCGACGGCGAAGCGAAGCGGGCCCCGGCGTCCGCCGGGGCGGCCTGGCGCGCCCAGGCAGGGACCTCATCAGGCGTTTCAGAAGCGGCCGCCACCGGCCGCAGGACCGTGACCGGCGCCGGGCCATAGCGGCGACCGCCGCCTTCGAGTTCGGCGACACCGTCGAGGCGGCCGAAGGTCTCCTCGATCACCGACCACCAGCTCCCGTCTTCCGGCCCGCGCGAGGCGCTGGCGCGGCCCATGACGATCAGCCGGTCCCGGGCGCGGGTCAGGGCGACGTAGAGCAGGCGCAGGGACTCGTCGCCGGTGCGATCCTCGCGCGCCTGGCGGGCGTCGGCGGTGGCGGGGCAGTCCTCCTTGCCAGAGCCGGGACACATCAGCCAGGCTGGACCCGTCCAGTCTTCGTGCTCGACCGGCAGCAGGGTCGGGCCCTGACCTTTGGCCTTCATGGTGGTGTCCGGGAGGATGACGATCGGCGCCTCCAGCCCCTTGGCGCCGTGGACGGTCATGACGCGGACCTCGCCGCGCGGGCCCTCCAGCTCGCGCTTCACCTCGACGTCGGCGGCTTCGAGCAGAGCCAGGCAGGTCTCCAGGTCGGTCCCGCCCCGGCCTTCGGCGGCGAGCACCTGGTTCAGCGTCTCGTCGATGGCCTCCATCGCCTCGCGGCCCAGCCGGCGCAGGAAACGGGCGCGGCCCGACTGGCCGGTGTCGTCGACGCGGTTCAGCATCTCCGAGAAGAAGGCGAAGGGATCGCGCCCGCGCGCGGCGATGGCGGCCTCCAGCAGGGCGTGGGCGCGGGCCCATTCGGGGCGCTCGGTTGAGCGGTCGCGCAGGATCTTCCACAGCGGCGGACGCTTCTCTGCGCCCGCGAGGTCGAACAGGCTGTCCTCGTCCACGTCGCACAGCGGGCTGCGCAGCACCTCGGCCAAACTCAACTCGTCGTCCGGGAACAGGGCGAAGCGCGCCAGCGACAGCAGGTCGTCAAACGCGATGTGCGCCTTCAGCTTCAGCCGGTCGGCGCCGGCTACCGGCACGCCCGTCAGCTTCAGCGCGCGGATGACCTCCTCGAACAGGGCGTCGCGGCGGCGGACCAGCACCAGGAAGTCGCCGTAGCCGCAGGGGCGCAGCTGACCCTTCTCGTAGACGGCGGCGCCCGTCTCGACCTGACGGCGGATGTCCTCGGCGAGGTGTTTGGCCAGCCGTTTGCGGGCGCTCTGGCGGGTCTCCTGATCGACCGGCGCGGTCCAGGCGTCGCGGTCCGGCTGCGGCTCGTCGATGAACAGCGGGACCAGTTCGACCGAACCGGGCTGCCCCTCGCGGGCCGGATGGTGGGGGTGGATGTCGCCCTCGACCCCGGCGATGGCGATGCGCCGCTTCGGGTCGTCGAAGGCCGTGTCGACGAAGCGCAGCACCTCGGGCGTCGAGCGGTAGGAGGTCTCCAGCGGCACGTGGCGGAACCGCTCGGGCCCGACCAGCGCCTCATAGGCGCGGCCTTGCCGGCGCAGCTGCTCGGGCCGGGCGCCCTGGAAGGAGTAGATCGACTGCTTCTCGTCACCGACGGCGAAGATGCTGCGGCCCGTCGCGCTGGAGAAGAAGTCCGAAGTCAGGGCCTGGAGGATGGCCCACTGCTCGGGCGCCGTGTCCTGGGCCTCGTCGACCAGGACGTGGTCGATGCCGCCGTCGAGCTTGTAGAGCACCCAGGCCGACAGGCCGGGCTTGTTGAGCAGGGCCGCCGAGCGACTGACCAGATCGCCGAAGTCCAGCGCGCCGGTCGCGGCCTTGGCGGCCTCGTAGAGGGCGGCGTGCGCCCGGGCCAGCGTCATCACCTTGACCGTGTCGTCCGCCGCCTTGGCCGCGCGCCACCGGTCCAGCGCGGCGAGGTAGCTGAGCTGAAGGTCGGTCAGCCAGGCGACGGCGTAGGCCGGCGCGGACTTCGTCCCCATGCTGGCGCGCGGACCACTCGTGGTCAGGAAGACGTCGCGCAGGCTTGAGAAGGTCCAGGCGTCGGCGGCCAGCCGCATGCGATCGGCGCACTTCTGGTCGTTGGCGGAGCCGGTCGCCATGGCCTCGGCCATGTCGCGCCAGTGAGCGGGGTCGAGCGCGCGCATGAAGTCGGCCTCGACCTGCTCGGGCGAGCCGGCGGGATCGGCGCCGGTCAGAGCGTGCGGGCCGGGCGCCTCCCCCGCCTCGACGCGGGCGACGTAGTCGGAAAGGTCGTCGCGCTTGGCCTCGATCAGGGCCAGCAGCTCCTGGAAGCGGCCCCAGTCGAGCTCGACGGCGAAATGGCTGTAGGCGCGGCCGAGCGGGCCGTCGGGATCGCGGAAGGCCCGGGTCGCCAGCTCCTCGCGCGCCGCGTGGGACAGGGCGATCGCCGCCTGGTCCTCCAGCACCTTGAAGCGCGGCGAGACGCCGGCCTCGATCGGGAAGCGGCGCAGCAGCTTTTCGCAGAAGGCGTGGATCGTCTGGATCTTCAGCCCGCCGGGCGTCTCCAGGGCGCGCGCGAACAGGCGGCGCGCCCGCGACAGCTCCTCGCGCGACGGCTGGTCCGACCTGGCTTCAAGCTCGATCAGCTTTTCGATGAGCTTTGCGTCGTCCAGCACGGCCCATTCGCCGAGCTGTCTGAACAGCCGCGTCTGCATCTCGGCGGCCGCGGCCTTGGTGTAGGTGACGCATAGGATGGCTTCGGGCCGCGCGCCCTTGAGCAGCAGGCGCGCCACGCGGTTGACCAGGGTGGTGGTCTTGCCCGAGCCGGCGTTGGCGGTGACGAAGACCGACAGTTCGGGATTGGCGGCGACCAGCTGGTTCGAGGCGCTCATTCCGACGCCTCCTCGCCGTCGGCGCCGACGACGTGCCATTCCCAGACCCGGGCCAGGTGGTCGTAGCTGCCGCCGAAGGCACCCATGAACTGCGGTGCGGCCCAGGAAACGTAGGGCGTTTCGGGATTGTCGAAGCGTTCGATCATCCGCCGCAGGCCGTCGAGCGCCTGTTCCGACAGGGCGGCGGCCTCGGGGCCCGACCCGCGCACGCAGACCTCGCCCGGCGACTTGCGGCCGACGACGCGGATGTAGGCCAGCTCCTCCGGCTCGACGGGGCCCGCCACCGGAAAGCCGCCCGCCGCCAGGATGGCGCCGGTCAGGGTCAGCTGCGGCGCGAAGCCGGTCTTCACCTCCTTGATCGAGGGCGCGCGGCCTGTCTTGAAATCGATCACCGAGCCGCCTGTGGCCGACAGTTCGATTCGGTCGGCATAGGCCTTCAGGGTGAAGTCGCCGCCCAGTGTCGGGATGGTCATCTCGCCCTTCTGCTCGACCAGCAGCTCGACGCCGCGCGCGCGGCGGCGCGTCTCGAACTCGGCGAGCCAGCGGGCGCAGTTGCGGGCAAGCGGCGCCTCACGGGCCATGGCCGGCTCCTCGAAGCCGTGCGCGCCGAGCTCCTCGAGCAGCATCGCTTCCAGCTGGTCGGCGCAGTCGTCGGGCAGGACGTCGGGCCAGGCGACGGTCATCCGCTCGATGGCCTTGTGCACCGCATTGCCGCGCGCGAGCGCTTCGGCCGAGGCGCCGGGCCGCTCCATCTCCTCGAGGCCCAGGATGAGGCGGGCGTAGATGGCGTAGGGATCACGCACCCAGCGCTCGACCCGGGTGACATACAGCGCGCGCGGGCGGCGCTCGACGGGCGGGCGCGGCTCGGGGCGCTTCGCGAAATCGGGGCGTCCGGAAGGCGGCGCGTCGAGCGCGCGGGTCCAGTCCGCGAAATGAAGCGCGCCCGGCAGATCGACGGAGGCGCCAGCCAGCAGCATCTGCAGCCGCCACAGCCAGCGCGAACGTACGGCCGGCTGGCCGCCGCGCCGTTCGGTATGGACCAGGATGGCCTCGTCGGCGCAGGCGGCCTGGACGAAGTCCTGGGCGGTCTGGCCGAGGCGGCGCTCGGGCGGCGGCAGGCCGAGCGCGCTGCGCATCGGCCGCGACAGGAAGGGATCGGTCGGGGCGGCGTTGGGCCAGACGCCTTCCTCCAGCCCGGCCAGGATCATCCGGTCGGCCCGCACCAGCCGCGCCTCGATGGCGCCGAGGATGCGCAGCCGGGGATGCGTCGCCCCGCCTGAGCGGACGGTCTGCTCGGCCAGCAGGGTCGCGATCAGGGCCTGGAAAGTCGAACAGTCGACTTCCCCCAGCGCCGCACCGCCGTCGATCAACTCGGCCATGAGGCCGGCGGCGGCCTCGCCGTCGCGGCCCGCCCAGACGGCCTGCCCGGCGACGGCTTCGACCAGTTCGACCAAGGCGCGGGCGGCGGCGTCCAGCGGGGCCTTGGGCGCGAAGCCCGTCGTGGCCGCGCCGTGAAGGGCCTCCAGCCGGTCGGCCAACCCTTGCGCCGACGCGAGGCGCTCCAGCTTCCATCCCGGCCTGGGCCCGCCTCGTTCGGTCGGCTCCGCGGCCTTGATCAGCCTGTGGCGGATGGCGTCCCAGTCGCGCGGGCGGGGGCCGCGCAGGGCGTGCTCCTCCAGAGCCTCGCGCGCGTCACGCAGGCGCGCGCCGTCCAGGTCGAGGCGGACCAGCGGATGCTTCAGTAGACCGAGCATCGCCTGCGGGCTGCGTCCGTCGGCCATGAAGCGCGCGGCCAAGTCGATCAGCCGCCCGGCCGGCGAGCGGCTCAGCGGCGCGCCGGAAGACACGTCCGGGACCACGCCCCAGCGCTCCAGCCGCGCCGAGACGCGGCGGCCGAGGTCGAGATCGGGCGTGACCAGGGCGCAGGTGCGGCCCGGCGTCTCCAGCGTCTCGCGCATCATCAGGGCGATGGCCGAGGCGGCCTCCTCCTCGTTGCGCAGGCCGACCAGCGACAGGCCCTGAAGTCCCTCGGCGATGGGGTCGGCGACATCGCCGGTGCCGGCCGCCTCGATGCGGAAGCGCTGGATTTCGGCGCGCCAGTCGTCGGTGGCCTCGGCGGGCCGGAGCGCCTCGTTCAGCAGCCTCTGGCGGGCCCGGCCGCGTGCGGCGGCGCGCGGTTCGATTGCGGACTCGAACCAGCCGTCGACCTGGCGGCGATCGACCTCGACGGCCTCCAGTAGGCGCTTCAACGCATGCTGCGGATGTTGCCAGTCGACCTGGGCCCAGACGTCGTCCTTCAGCTCCAGATCGAGGCCGGGCACGACGACGCAGCCCTGCGGCGCCTCGGCGATGGCTTTCAGCACGGCGGCGGCGGCGGGCGCGGTGCCGGTCGATCCGGCAGCCAGCACGGGGCCGGTCGGCGGGGCCGCCGCCCAGCGCTCGGCCAGCAGGCGCAGCAGGCGCACGCGGCGCTCCGCGCCGTCCATGTAGCCCAGGCGGCTCAACCGCTCGGGCCAGGCCTGCACCGCCAAACCGAGGAACCTGGCGGCGTCCTGCCAGTGCTCGGCGAGGTCGCCGTCGACCAGGGTCGCCACGCGAGCCGGGTCCTCGACCTCCTCCAGCTGACAGGAGTCCAGGAACCCCCCGAGCGCGTCCGCCATCTCGAGCGCGCGCAGCGGCGAGAAGCCGGGATCGAAGTCCTCGACGATCATGCGCGCCATCTCGAAGCGGCGGCGCAGCGGCGGGATGGCCGGCGGCAAATCGAGGCCGAGTTCGCCCGGCGCGAACGGCGGCTCGTCCTCCTCCAGGTCCCCGAGCGGCCGGACCTGGGGCAGGAGCACCGGCCGGTCGCCGCTGATGCGACCCAGCGCCTGGGCGAAGTCGCGCGCGGCGCGGCGGTTGGGCACCAGGATCACCGCGTCCGACAGGGTCTCGGGCGGGGCGTCGCCGAGCCAGTCGAGCACGCCTGCGGCGAGGTCCTCCAGGAAGGGCCGGTGCGCGGCGATGGTGCGCCAGCGCGGCGCGGGGCCGGCGAAGGGATCGAACCGGCGGCTCACCGAGCCGCCAGCCGGGCCTCGGCCTCGTCGCGCGCGGCGGGGTCCCCGACGTGCATCCAGTCGCCCTCCATCAGCGCGCCGTGCAGCCGACCCTCCGCCGCCCATCCGCCCCACAGGCCGCCGCCGCCGGGGAACAGGCCGAAGGCCGTCTCCGGATGCGCGTAGATCGGACGCGGATCGACGATGTGGACCCCCATGTAGTTCAGCGGCGCCGTGGCCGCTCCCGCCGCGCGCCGGCCTATGAGCCGGCCGTCGCTTTCGAGATAGAAGTCTCCGGGTCCGTCAAATCCGGACGTGCGCTCCATACGCGCCAGCAGGAGCCGCGCCGACATCCGGGCGGGATCAAAGCCCGCGCACAGGTCCCGGACGGCCCTGGCCGGCGGCTCGGCGTCCTCGATCCAGACGCTGTCGATATTGGCCACCAGGATCGGCGCCTCGCCGAGCAGGCCTTGCGCGAACTTGATGCCGCCGCCGGTCTCGAGCGGCAGATCGTGGCTGCGCTCGTCGGAGATGACCACGCCGGGCCGCCCCTCCAGATGCGCGATCAGCCGGTCGGCGTGCGCATGGGCGTTGACGACGAAGCGACTGACGCCCGCCTCGGCCAGCCGGTCCAACATGTGATCGATCAGGGCGCGGCAGCCGACCTCGACCAGGGCCTTGGGCCGGTCGTCCGTGAGCGGCCGCATGCGCGTGCCCAGGCCGGCCGCCAGCACCATGGCGGTGGTCGGCACGGTCACGAGCGGTTCTCCGCCACCCGCGCCTCAGGCGGGATATGCCGGTCAAACCAGGCGCGCAGCCCTTCCATGTCGCCGCGACCGAGGTTGCGCTCCAGATGCCGCCAGGTGCGCGGCATGAAGGCGGTGTAGCGGTCGCGCCGGAACAGCACCTCCTGCCGGGCGAAGACGCGGCCGAGGATGCGCGCAGCGTTCAGCGCCGCCAGCGCCCGGTAATCGTGCAGGAACTCCTCGCGATCCGTCTCGGGCCGAGCCGCCAGATAGCGGTCGAGCATCGCCGCCTCCAGCTCCGGAGGCACGTCGCGCCGGGCGTCCTGCAGCAGGTGCAGCAGATCCCACGCCGGATGGCCCGCCACCGCGTCCTGGAAGTCGAGCATGCCGACCCGCGCCAGCCCCTCGCGCTCGGGCAGCCACAGCAGGTTCTCGGCGTGGTAGTCGCGGTGGGTGAACACCGGCCGGTCGGGCTCGCCGAGCGCGATGACCGGCGCCCACAGTTCGGTCCATTCGGCCTGCGCCTCGGCGGACGGCGCCGGCAGGCCCGCGAACTTCGGCCACCAGTCCAGGAAGGGGTCCAGCCCGGCGTGATAGGCCAGGGCGTCGTAGCGATTGAGCGCCCAGCGCGCCCCGTCGGCCTCGACCACGGCGGGCGGCTCTGCGGCATGAAGGCCCACAAGCGCGTCGACCGCCGCGCCATAGAGGTCCTCCAGTCCCCGCTCTTGCGTCGCGAACAGCGCCCCGCCCAGGTCCTCCAGCACAGCGAAGCCTCGTTCCGCGTCGTGGGCCTCCACGCGCGGCGCCGACAGTCCCTGCGCCCGCAGCCACCCGGCCAGGGCCACAAAGGCCGCGACCGAGCCGCCCGCCAGCCGCGCCTCGGCGTTGTATCCCAGGGCCCGGCGCTCTTCTTCCGACGCATCCGGCGGCGCGACCGCGCTCTCCTCGGCGGGGGGCTGGTCCATGAAGATCAGGGTCGAGCCGTCAGGGCGCGTGAGCCGCTCATAGCGGCGCGTCGAGGCGTCGCCCGCCAGCGGCGTGCGCACCGCGTGGCCCAGGCCGGCCGACTGCAGAAAGGCGATTCGCTCGGCTTCGCGGTCAGTACTCAAGCGAACGGCCCTTCCATGCCCCGTGCGGAACCAGCCGGGCGCGGCGCGCCGCGCCCTGGTGCGTCAGCTCTATAGCCAGCCGGTCCGGCGCGAGGCGAGCCCATCCCTGGGCGCTGACCCGTTCGGGCCATTCGATCACGGCCACGCCTTGGTCCAGCGCCTCTTCCAGCCCGATCTCCAGAGCCTCGCCCTCGTGGGTCAGGCGATAGAGGTCGAAATGCGCCACAGCCGGCTCGGCCTCGTAGAACTGCACCAGGGTGAAGGTCGGCGACGGGACCTCCTCGTCCTCGCCGGCCAAGGCCTGCACGAAGCCGCGGGCCAACACGGACTTCCCGGCGCCGAGCTCGCCCGACAGCAGTAGGGCCTCGCCCGCGCGGGCGACCGCCGCCAGCGCCGCGCCGAGCCGCGCGGTCGCTGCCGGATCCGGCAGGTCGATCTCCAGGGCGTCCGACAGAATCACGCGAACTCCGCGTCCGGCTGGTTGGCCAGCACGCGCTCGACATAGGCCTTCAGCGAATAGGTCGCCTTGGCCGCATCGACGTCCAGCCGGTGGGGCGGGATCAGCGGCCCGACCGTCAGCTGGAACCGGCGGCCTCGCTTGTTCAGCAACTCGTGAAAGAGGGTGATGTCGCGCAGCTCCTCGGACACACGGTCGAAGGTGTGGAACAGCCGTGATTCAGGCCCCGAGACGTGGACCGGGCTGACCGGGGCGGCGTACTTGCGGGCCAGGGACACGGCGGTGATCTGCCACGGCGGATCCGTCAGCTGGCCATCGTCGGCCCGCCGGGCGAGCCGTCCGGCCGGGAACATGACCACGCAGCGCTCGGCCTCGAAGGCCTCCTTGGCCGCCTGAAGGGTGGCGCGGGTCTTTTCGCGCGTGCGCTTGGACTCCACCCATTCGACCGGGATCACCGTCTCGGCCAGGCGCGGCGCCACCCTGAGCGCGTCGGCGTTGGCGAAGAAGATGGCGTCCGACCGCACCCGCTTCAGCGCGTCGTGGACCGCCAGGCCGTCGGCGATGCCCGTCGGATGGTTGCAGACCACGACGCAGCGGCCTTCCTTCGGCACGCGATCCAGGAACAGGGCCGAGGTCTGCAGGTCGAGCAGGGCCGAGACGTAGTCGAGCGCCTCCTGCCCCGACAGGGGACGGACCGCATCGGCCATCCGGCGCGCCTTGGCGTAGTCGAGCGCGCCGTAGAGCACCGGCTTCACCACCGGCCAGGCGAGCGAACTCGTCAGCTTGGGCGCCCGCTCGGCGATCAGCACGTCGATGATGTGGGAGGAATCCGGCCGGGCGCTCATTCGGCGCGGATGATTGACCGGCCACGGCCCGGGAGCAAGCGCGACAAGGGGTGCGCCGCCCCTGCGGCGATGCTAGCAATCGCGCCGACATCTATGGGAGCCCATCGCATGCTTCGTATCGCCCGGCCGCTTCTGGCCATGACGGCCCTCTGCTCCACGCTTGTCGCCCTGCCGACCCTGGCCCAGGACGGCCGCGCCTTCACCCCGCAGGACCTGGTCTCGATGGAGCGAGTGTCGGATCCGCGCGTGTCGCCGGACGGCCGCACGGTGGTCTACGGCCTGCGCCAGACCGACCTGGAGAACAACCGCGGCGTGACCAGCCTGTGGTCCGTGCCGGTGGCGGGCGGCGAGCCGACCCGGCTGCCGATCTCCGACGACGGCGCATCGACCGGCCGCTGGGGCCCGGACGGCAAGCTCTATTTCATGCGCGGCGGCCAGGTCTGGGTCAGCTCGGACGGCGGCCAGACGGCGGTCCAGGCGACCAGCTTGCCGCTCGACGTCGGCGCCTTCTCGGTCTCGCCCGACGGCGACGCCCTGATCGTGGCCCTCGAGGTCTTCCCCGCCTGTGAGGACGACCTGCAGTGCACCGCCGGCGAGGTCGCCCAGCGCGAGGAGAGCCCCGAGACCGGCCAGATCTACGACCGCGTCTTCGTGCGCCACTGGGACACCTGGGAGGACGGCCGCCGCAATCACCTCTATGCGCTCGATCTGAACGACCAGGGCGTGGCGACGGGTCCGGCGCGCGGCCTGATGCACGGCTTCGACGGCGACACCCCCAGCGTCCCGTTCGGCGACGAAAGCGAGTTCACCTTCACCCCGGACGGCGAGGCGGTGGTCTTCGCGGCGCGTGAGGCGGGCCAGACCGAGCCCTGGTCGACCAACTTCGACCTCTTCCGCGCGCCGCTGACGGGCGGCTCGGCCGTCGAGAACCTGACCGACGCCAACGAGGCCTGGGACACCGGCCCGGTCTTCTCACCGGATGGCCGCACCATGGCCTATCGCGCCATGAGCCGCCCGGGCTTCGAGGCCGACCGCTGGCGCATCATGCTGATGGACGTGGCCTCGGGCGAAACGCGCGAGATCGCCGCCGACTGGGACCGTTCGGCGGACAGCCTGTTCTGGTCGGCGGATGGCCGGACGCTCTACGCCACGGCCGGCGACACGGGGACGACGCGCCTGTTCGCCATCGATCTCCGGCGCGGATCGGTCACGCCGGTCACCACGGGCGGCCATGTGGCGGGCGCCCAGCTGGCCGACGGCGGTTTCGTCTACGCCCGCGACGGCATGGACGGCCCGGCGCAGCTCTATTTCACGCCTGCGCGCACCCGGCAGGCGACCCGCCAGCTCACCAACCACAACGGCGACCTGCTCGCCCAGGTGGACCTGGGCGACTACGAGCAGTTCTCCTTCCCTGGCTGGAACGGCGAGACCGTGCACGGCTATATCGTGCGGCCGCACGGCTTCACGCCCGGTGAGGAGTATCCGGTCGCCTTCCTGATCCATGGCGGGCCGCAGGGCTCCTTCGGCGACGCCTGGTCCTACCGCTGGAACCCGCAGACCTATGCGGGCGCCGGCTATGCGGTGGTGATGATCGATTTCCACGGCTCGACCGGCTACGGCCAGGCCTTCACCGACTCCATCACCCAGCACTGGGGCGACCGACCGCTTGAGGACCTCCAGCGGGGCTGGGACTACGTCGTGGCCAACTACGGTTTCCTGGACGAGGACCGCGCCTGCGCGCTCGGCGCCTCCTACGGCGGCTACATGATCAACTGGATCGCCGGCAACTGGGCCGAGCCGTGGAAGTGCCTGGTCAACCACGACGGCATCTTCGACACCCGGGCCATGGGCTACGCGACCGAGGAGCTGTGGTTCACCGAGTGGGAGAACGGCGGCACGGTCTATGACAACCCCGAGGCCTATGAGCGCTTCAACCCGATGCGCTTCGTCGAGAACTGGCGCACGCCGATGCTGGTGGTCCAGGGCGGCCGCGACTACCGCGTGCCCGAGACCCAGTCGCTGATGACCTTCAACGCGCTGCAGCGCCGGGGCGTCCCCAGCCGCCTGCTCTACTTCCCCGAGGAGAACCACTGGGTGCTGCGGCCGCACAACTCGCTGCAGTGGCATCGGACGGTCGAGGACTGGCTCGACCGCTGGACGGCGGAATAGGCGAGGAACGACAAGGGCCCCCGGATCGCTCCGGGGGCCTTTTTCCATGCCCCGGCGTCAGGCGTCCTGGAGCGCCAGCCAGCGCCCGACGTCGCGCGCCACGTCGCCGGCGAAGGGGGCGTCATAGTTGCCGATGATCGACAGGCTCCAGCCGGTCTCCATGACGATGGCGTGGTCGCCGTCGATGCCGGAGCGCGGCCCCCCGCCTCCATGGCCGACCAGCGTCCGCTCGCTGATCCGCCGCACGACGAAGCCACGGCCGTAGTTCGGAATGGCGCCCTGCGCCGGGTCCGTGAAGTCGGCCAGCTGGTCCGCCGGCATCAGCCGTCCCGCACGCAGGGCCCGGAGATATCGGGTCATGTCCTCGACCGTAGAATAGCCGCCGCCGCAGCTGTTGCCGCGATAGCCGGACACGGCGTCGGTCCGCGCGCGCGGTCCGAAGCCCAGGATGTCGGCCTCGGGGAAGGCGTAGCCGACCGCCTTGACGCCCACCCCCTCGTCGAACCGCAGGTGCGCGCTGCCGGTCATGCCGGCCGGCGCATAGATCCGTTGGGCCAGCAGGCCGTACCAGCTCCGCCCCGTCACGGCTTCGAGCACGGCCCCGAGGACGACATAGCCCTCGTTGCTGTAACCGGAGCCCGCGCCGGGCTCGAACAGGGGCGGCTCGGCGGCGAAATGGACGAACAGGTCCGACATCCGCTGATAAGGCGCACGGCGGTCCCAGGTCGGCCGGTCGAACAGGCCGCCCAGGCCCGAGCCGTGCGCGAGCAGGTGATGGATCGTGCAGGCGCGAGCAAAGCTCGGGTTGGGGTAGTCCGGCAGAACCTCGATCAGGGGCGTATTCAGGCCGAGACGTCCCTCCCGGATCAGGCTCGCGATCATGATGGCGGTGAAGCTCTTGTCCGCCGATCCCAGGTGGAAGGGCGTGTCCAGCCGGTTGGGCCGTCCCGCCTCGCGGTCAGCCTGGCCGAAGGCGCCGCTCCACAGCGTTCCGCCGGACGGGTCCCCGATAAGAACCGCGCCGGAGAACTCATCCCGCTCGGCCGCCCAGCGCACGCGTCGTTCGATCTCCAGGGCGAGCGTTTCTCGGGACACCGGCCCGGTCGGACCCGTGCGATCATACGGGCCGGCGATCGGGAAGCTGCTGAGGTCGAACAGCCGGCTCGCATCGTCGCGGTCGTAGCGGGCGCGGACCCAGCGAATGCTCGCCTCGCCGCCGCGCGCCTGCAGGCCGATCCGAAGCTGGCCGGGGGCAGGCTCGGCCAGAGGTCGGACCTCGGCGACATCGACGCCGCCGCTGGTCGCGGCGACCGCTTCGGCGAAGCTCTGGAAATCGTCCTGCGGCCACCGTCGGCGGCCCGCGTCCGAGAGCCGGTCCCGCCAGAAGACGGCTCGGGCCTCACGGCTTGCGGAAGGATCGAACAGGGCGGCGATCTCGGCCGCCAGGTCCTGGGCGGAGCGATCCTGGGCCCAGGCCGGAAGGTGGGCCCCGCAGGCGGCCAGGGCTGCGCCGCCGGCCAGCAGGCCGCGGCGCGAGGGGTATAGGGTCATCTCGGGCTCCGGGGAGGAAGGCGACCCGACCCAAGCGCCCCCAAGGCGACGCTTCAACTTAACTCCAGGAAAGGTGGATTAAGTTTCCGCAAGACAGGCGGGCGCAGGCGCTGCTGCGCCCGAAATGAAGCGGCCCCGGACCGCTCGGTCCGGGGCCTTTCCGCGTTCAGGTGAGGCGCGTCAGGCCTTCTTGTTCATGAAGGCGTAGAGCCCGATGACCGCCCCGACGGCGATGGCGACCCAGGCGTACCAGGCCGGCCAGGCCGAGGCGAAGTCAGGCGCGCCGAACTGGACGTAGAGGCCGAAGGCCACCAGCACGAGCGCGAGGATAAGAAGCACGTTTTTCATGGACGCCCCCTCCCAAGGGCGGTTCACCATAACCGCGTTCGCCGATTCCCCGCAAATATGGCCACGCTTCAACGGCCTGATGACCGCCGGACTGTCAGAGTTCGGACAGCAGCCGCTCGAGGCGCTGCATGTCCGCTGGCGGTTCGGTGCGGAAGTCCATCCGCTGGCCCGTCACGGGATGGACGAAGCCGAGCACCGCCGCGTGGAGCGCCTGGCGGGTCAGGCCCGCCTCGGTCATGGCGGCCCGGACCGGCGCTGAGGGAGAGCCGGAGCCGTAGATCGGGTCCCCGAGCAGGGGCGCGCCGAGCGAGGCCAGGTGGACGCGGATCTGGTGGGTGCGGCCCGTATGCAGGCGGCACTCGACCCGGGCGGCCAGCGGCCTGTCGAGCGGGCCGAAGGCCGCCGTGGTGCGATAGTCGGTGACGGCGAGCCGACCGCCGGTTCTCAGCACCGCCATCTTCTTGCGGTCGGACGAGGAGCGGCCGATGCGCGTCTCGATCCGGCCCGACGCCGGGCGCGGCGCTCCGCGGGTGAGCGCCACATACATGCGCTCGAGGTCATGGGCGGCGAACAGGGCCGACAGGCCGGCGTGGGCCGCGTCCGACTTGGCGGCGACCATCACGCCGGAGGTGTCCTTGTCGAGTCGGTGGACGATGCCCGGCCGCGCCACCCCCCCGACGCCCGAGAGGGAGCCGGCGCAGTGGTGCAGCAGGGCGTTGACCAAGGTGCCGGTCTCGTTGCCCGGGGCCGGATGCACCGTCATGCCGGCCGGCTTGTCGACGACGATCAGGTGGGCGTCCTCGAACAGGACCGTCAGCGGAATGGCCTCGGGCTGCGGATCGGCGGGAAGCGGCGGCGGGATGTCGATCTCATAGAGGCCGGGCTGCGCCTTGGAGGAACCGTCGGAGACCACCGTCCCGTCCCGGCTGACGCGTCCCTCGGCCATCAGGGCCTGCAGCCGGGCTCGGGACAGATCGGGACAGGCCTCGGCCAGCGCCTTGTCCAGGCGCACGCCCGCCACGTCCGCGCCCAGCTCGACGACGAGCGGCTCGGCGTCCTCCTCGTCCGCGTCCAGCCCGGGGTCGACCATGGCCCTTGATAGCGGTCATCGGCCTGTCGCGCGACATGGGCTAGACAGGCGCGGAGGGACATTGGGAGGCGAGCATGAGGATCGACCGCAGGCAGGCGCTCGGACTGATCGGCGCGGGCGCGGCGACGACGGGCTGCGCGACGGCGGCGCCGTCGGGGGCGGTCGCCTTTCGACACGGCGTCGCCGCCGGCGACCCCACGCGCGAGGGCGCGATCCTGTGGACGCGAGTCAGCGGTCTGGAGGCGTCCGGCGGCCAGGCCGAAATCCGCTACGAAGTGTCCGAGACCGACGACTTCGACCGGGTCTTCGCCACGGGACGGGGGACCGTGAGCGCGGAGCGCGACTGGACCTTCAAGCCCGATGTCCGGGGGCTGTCGGCGGGACGCGTCTACCACTACCGCTTCCGCTGCGGGGACGCCGCCTCGCCCGTCGGCCGCTTCCGCACCCTGCCCGCAGCGGATTCCACCGACGAGGTCGTGCTGGCCGTGGCCTCCTGCTCGCTGCACCCCGGCGGCTATTTCCATGCCTATCGCGCCATCGCGGGGCTGGATCGGGTCGACGCCGTCGTGCACCTGGGCGACTACATCTACGAATATGGCGCCGCGCCGAACGACTACGGCATGCGCACCGGAGTGCAGCTGGGTCGCATTCCCGAGCCTGCCCACGAGATCGTGACCCTCGCCGACTACCGGGCCCGCCACGCCCAGTACAAGGCCGATCCGGACCTCCAGGCCGCCCACGCCCGCGCCGCCTGGATCATGACCTTCGACGACCACGAGGTGACCAACGATCCCTGGGAGGGCGGGGCCCAGAATCACAACGAAGGCGAAGGGACCTGGGCGGACCGCAAGGCGGCGGCGCTGCGCGCCTATCTGGAGTGGAACCCGATCCGCGACCCGGCGCCCGGCGCCCCCCTGCACGAGGCGGTGCGCCGCTCGTTCGGCTTCGGACGCACGGCCGACCTGCACATGCTGGAGACCCGGCTGTCGGCCCGCTCCGAACAGCTGGAGTACGAGGACATCACCGCCCCGGACGGCTCCATCGACCGCACGCGGCTGGACGATCCCGCCCGGCGGCTGATGGGTCAGGCGCAACTTGACTGGCTGGGCGAGCAGCTGGCCGCCGGCGCGGGCTGGCAGGTGCTGGGCAACCAGGTGCTGATGGCCAAGCTGGTGGTGCCCGACCTGGTCGCGGCCGTCGGCCAGGACGCCATCGACGCCGCCCTGCCGTCCCTCCAGCCCTATCAGCAGCGCCGCCTGACCCAGATGGCGGCGCTCGGCGCGGCGCGGGCGCCGATGAACCTCGACGCCTGGGACGGCTATCCGGCCGAGCGGGACCGGCTCTACGCCAAGGTCCGTGAGGCGAACGCCAAGCTCGTCGTGCTGTCCGGCGACAGTCACTGCGCTTGGGCCAACGTCCTGCACGATGACCGGGGCCGGATCGGCGTGGAGTTCGGCGCCACGGCGGTGTCGAGCCCGGTTCCCTCCTACGCGCTGGCCCTGCCGGGCGCGCCGATGGACCGGATCGTGGCCGACGCCAATCCGGAGACGGAGTGGTGCGACTTCGGTCCGCGCGGCTTCTTCGTGCTGCATCTGACGCCCGAAGCCGTCGAATGCCGGATGATCGGCCTGTCGACCATCCTGGACCCGACCTTCGAGAGCGAAGAGCGGGGCCGCTACCGGGTCCAGGCGGAAGGGACTGGCGTTGGACCACTGCGCCGCATCGGCTGAGGCCCAAAAAAGAAACCGCCCCGGTCAGGGACCGGGGCGGCTCGAAACTCTGAGGGGCCGGAAAGGCCTACTCGATGTCTTCGTTGATCAGGCCGACCTGGAACCAGCCTTTGGACTGCAGGTCGTTCATGACCACCATGAAGTCATTGTAGAGCACGTCGGCGTCGGCGCGGATCATGACCCGCTCCTCGCGGCTGCCCAGGCGGCTGAACAGTTCGCTGTCCAGACCGGCCAGTTCGACCGGCTCCGGAGCCTCTTCGCCCGTCGTGACGTAGAGCGAGCCGTCCAGCGAAATGGACACGAAGGTCGGCGGCGGCGGGTTCTCCGACGGATCCGGCGGAACCGGCGGCGGCAGATCCAGACGGATCGACACGGTCGCCAGCGGCGCGGACACCATGAAGATGATCAGCAGCACGAGCATGACGTCGACGAACGGCGTGACGTTGATGTCCGCGTTCTGCTCGATCGTCCGCCCCTTGCCGGACGGTCCCGAAAGCTTGGCGCCCATGCGCGGTTGACCTCCTAAACCGGTCCTGCGCGCTGGCGCGGGACCCTACGGTCGCGTTTCTTGGCGGCGCGAGGCCGCCTTGTAAAGCGCCAAGGCGACGCGAGTGGTTCCCGAACGCGGTTTTACGCCCCGCAGGCGAAAACTCAGGCCCCGCGCGCCAGCTTCAGGAAGCGGTCCACCAGTCGGTCGTCGGTCTTGAACGCGCCGGTGAAGCGGGTGGTCACCGTCGAGACGTGCCGATGGTTCACGCCGCGCGTGGTCATGCACTGGTGCTCGGCGTCGATCATGACGGCCACGCCGCGTGGCTGCAGGCTGGCCTCGATCGCCGCGGCGATCTCTTGGGTCAGAGTCTCCTGCGTCTGCAGGCGGCGCGAGAAGATCTCGACCACCCGCGCCAGCTTGGAGATGCCGACCACCTTCTCGGCGGGCAGATAGGCCACCACCGCCTTGCCGAGGAACGGCGCCATGTGGTGCTCGCAGTGGCTCTCGACCTCGATGTCGCGCAGCAGCACCATGTCGTCATAGCCCTGCACATCCTCGAAGACGCGCGACAGCTCCTTGGCCGGATCGGCGGCGTAGCCCTCGAACCACTCGCCATAGGCGTCGACTACGCGGCGCGGCGTGTCGATCAGCCCCTCGCGGTCGGGATCGTCACCGGTCCAGGCGATGAGGGTGCGCACCGCCTCCAGCGCCTGTTCGCGGGTCGGCCGCTTGCGGTCCGCATTGGCCGCCGGCGTGGTCACGAGCGCGGGCTTGAATCCGTCCATGGAGAGGTCGCTTACCGAAGATTTCGGCGGTTGGCCCGCCCGGTTCAGGCGCTATATGGGGTCAACCCCCTTAGCCGCAAGGAAACGACGCCCGTGCCGCTCGTGCTCCACGACACCCTGACGCGCGAAAAGCGGTCGTTCCAGCCGCGCGAGGCGGGACGCGTCAGCCTCTATGTCTGCGGCCCGACGGTCTACAACCATGCCCACATCGGCAACGCCCGGCCCTTCGTGGTCTTCGACGTGCTGTTCCGCCTGCTCCAGCGGCTCTATCCGGACCGGCAGGTGATCTACGCCCGCAACCTCACGGACGTGGACGACAAGATCAACAGGAAGGCCGCCGATGAGGGCGTGCCGATCTCCACGATCACTGACCGCTACACCGGGATCTTCCACCGCGACATGGACGCGCTGGGCGTGCTGCGCCCCACCTTCGAGCCCCGCGCCACCGGCCACATCGACCAGATGATCGAGCTGATCGGCCGCCTGGTCGACAAGGGCCACGCCTATGCGGCGGAGGGCCACGTCCTCTTCGACGTCGGCTCCTACCCCGCCTACGGCGCCCTGTCCCGGCGGAACCTCGATGAGATGGAGGCCGGCGCCCGCGTCGAGGTCGCCCCCTACAAGAAGGCGCCGTTCGACTTCGTCCTGTGGAAGCCGTCCAAGCCTGGCGAGCCCGAGTGGCCCTCGCCCTGGGGCGCGGGCCGGCCCGGCTGGCACATCGAGTGCTCGGCCATGATCGAGGCGGTCTTCGGCGGCCCGATCGACATCCACGCCGGCGGCATCGACCTGGTCTTTCCGCACCACGAGAACGAGATCGCCCAGTCGGTCTGCGGCTGCGGCCATGCAACCTTGGCCAACTACTGGATGCACAACGGCTTCCTGACCATGGACGCCGAGAAGATGTCCAAGAGCCTGGGCAACGTCACCCTGATCTCGGAGCTGCTCGACCGCGCGCCCGGCGAGGCGCTGCGCTGGGCGCTGCTCAGCGCTCACTACCGCCAGCCGCTCGACTGGACCGACGCCCTGGTGGAGCAGTCCAAGAAGAACCTGGACCGCCTCTACGGGGCGCTCCGCCGCGTCAAACAGGCGGGCGGCGCGAAGCAGGCCGAGGCGCCGGCGGAGGTGCTGGACGCCCTGGCGGACGACCTCAACACGCCCGCCGCCATCGCCGCCCTGTTCGAGACCGCCGGGGCCGTGGAACGGGCGCTGAACGAAGGCGACGGGGAGCTGGCCCGCACCTTGGGCGGCGAGCTTGCGGCCGCCGGGCGCCTCATGGGCGTGCTCCAGCAGGATCCCGACGCCTGGTTCGAGGGCGGCGCCGACGAGGCCTTCAAGGCCCGCGTTGACGCGCTCCTGGAAGCCCGCGCCGCCGCCCGGGCGGCCAAGGATTGGGCCGAGGCGGACCGCATCCGCGACGAGCTGACCGCGCTTCAGGTTGCGGTGATGGACGGCCCCACCGGCGCGACCTGGCGCCGCGCCTAGCCTTCGGTCGGCTTCAGCTTCGCTAGCTCGGGATGGACCTTGCGGACGTCCTGGTCCTTGTCCCTGGCCACCACCAGCACGCCCTCGGGCGTCGAGACCACCAGCACGTTCTCGAGCCCGACCACGGCGACCGGCGGGCCGCCCGAGGCCCAGACCAAGGTGTTGGAGCTGTCGACCGAAAACCCGTTCAGCGCCGCATTGCCCGCCGCGTCGCGCGGCAGGTGCTTCCACAGTTCGGACCAGGACCCGATGTCGCTCCAGCGCGGATCGCAGGGCGCCACGGCGGCCCTGTCGGTCGGCTCCATCACGGCGTTGTCGACCGAGATCGAGGGGCTCCTGCCGAAGGCGTCCGCGTCCAGCCGTACGACACGGCCTTCGCGTGCCGCCAGGCCCAGCGCCGCCTCGGCGGCCAGCAGCACATCCGCGCAATGCCGCGCCATCTCGCCGGCCATGACCTCGGGCGAGAACAGGAACAGGCCCGCGTTCCAATCGTAGCCGCCATCGTCGACATAGGCCTGGGCCTGCTCCAGCGGCGGCTTCTCGAGGAAGCGGTCGATGCGGAAGACCTCGTCGCCCAGGGCCTCGGCCCGCTTGATGTAGCCATAGCCGGTCACCGGACCCGAGGGCCGGATGCCGAAGGTGACGATCCGCTCCTCCGCCACCGGAGCCGCCCGGCCGATCGCGGCCCGCAACGCCTCGGGCGCGCCCATGACGTGATCGGCGGGCGCCAGCAGGACCAGCGCCTCGGGATCGATCTCGCGCGCCGCCAGGGCGGCCACCCCAGCCACCGCCGCCGTGTTCCGGGCCACGGGCTCCAGCACGATGGCCGAGGGCGCAAGGCCTATGGCCGCGAACTGCTCTTCCACCAGCTCCAGGTGCCGCGCGTTGCAGATGATCACTGGCGCCAGGAACTCGACGTCCCCCTCGCCCACGAAGCGCAGCGCCGTCTGCTGGATCAGGGTCAGGTCGCCGTCGATGGCCTGGAACTGCTTGGGCCGCGCATCGGTCGACAGGGGCCACAGGCGCGAACCCGACCCGCCCGACATGATGACCGGAATGACCTTCGCCATGGCCTCGAACCCCCGCAATACGCAGGCCGCCCCCGCGGCCACTCTCAACTGAAACAAGCCTATAGCCTGTCCTCTGCAACAATCGGTGACTGAAATTCACGGTCGCGGCGACACAGTCTGCTATGAGGCGCCACCCCGGCCGCCGTTCCGGCGCGAGAAGATCCGAACCGGATGGGACTGATCCGCACCCTGCCGCTGCCTATCCGCCTGCCGCTCATCCGCGGCGGGCTGGCGGCCGTGCGCGCGGCGCGGATGCGATCCTGGTCAGTCGCAGCCCAGGATCGGCCGGTCCCGGGCCCCCTGGTGGTGACCGGCTTTCTCGACGAGGTGCTGGGCATCGGCGCCGCCGGCCGGGCCACCATCGGCGCCCTGACCGGCGCGGGTCTGGAGGTCGTTCCCCATCGTCTTCGCCCGGCCATGAAGCGCGTCTGGTCGCCCGGCGCCATGCCGCCCCTGCCGGCCGCGCCCGGCGGCGTCTGGCTGATCCACGCCAATGCGCCCGAAACCGAGATCGCGCTCATGGCGCACGATCCGGCCGACTGGGCCGGCCGCTACCGCATTGGCTACTGGGCCTGGGAGACGACCGAGGCGCCGTCGTCCTGGGCCCGTGCCGCCCGCTGGCTGCACGAGGTCTGGGTCCCCAGCCAGTTCGTCGCCGACGCCATGGCCAGGGCCTTCGACCGCATCGGCGCGCCGCAGGAGAAGGCCAAGCTCCGGGTCATGCCGCATCCGGTCTCCGCTCCGAACGCCGTCGAGCCGGCGCCCGAGCGGTTCAACCTGGATCCCGCCAAGCAGCACGCCCTGGTCATGTTCGACGGCCGCTCGGCCTTCGCCCGCAAGAACCCCTGGGGCGCCATCGAGGCCTGGACCCGAGCCTTCCCCGAGCCCGCCACTGACGCCCAGTTGCTGGTCAAGGCGGTGTCTCTCCACGCCGACCGCCGCGCCGCCCGCAAGCTCAAGGCCCTCGCCGCCCGCCGCCCCGACATCGTTCTGTTCGAGGAGCACCTGACGGCGCTTGAGCTCTGGTCGCTGCTCGCCTCGGTCGAGGTGGTGCTGAGCCCCTATCGCTCCGAGGGCTTCGGCCTGGTCCAGGCCGAGGCCATGGCCGTCGGACGCCCCGTCATCGCCACCGGATGGTCGGCCCCGGCCGAGTTCATCGACGACCAGTCGGGCGTGCTGCTGCCCTACCGTCTGATCCCCGTGCGCGATCCCACCGGCGCCTACAATCGCGGCGAATGGGCCGAGCCGGACATCGACGCCTGCGCCCGCGCCCTGCGCGACCTGCTCGACAATCCCGAGCGGGCCCGCGCGCTGGGCGAGGCCGCCCCCGCCCGCATCGCGCGCCTGTCCGAGCCCTGGTCCCGCGACAATCTCTCCCGGCTGCCTATGGCCGCCTTCCTCTCCAAACCTGCTAGAAGCCCGTCCCCATGAGCATCGCCTTCATCGACCTCCAGGCCCAGCGCCGCCGCATCGGCCCGGCCATGAACGAAGCCATTCTCGCCGCCGTCGAGGGCGGCGCCTGGGTCATGGGCCCGCAGGTCCGCGAGTTCGAACAGCGGCTGGCCGAGTTCGGCAACGCGAAACACGCGCTCAGCTGCGCCAACGGCACCGACGCGCTCGCCCTGCCGCTGATGGCCTGGGAAATCGGGGCCGGCGACGCCGTCTTCTGCCCGTCCTTCACCTTCGCGGCGACGGCGGAAGTGGTGCCTTGGTTCCAGGCCGAGGCCGTCTTCGTCGACATCCTGCCCGACACCTACAACATCGACCCCGACCACCTCGAAGCCTCCATCGAGGCCGTGAAGGCCGAGGGCCGCCTGACGCCGAAGGTGGTCATCGCGGTGGACCTGTTCGGCCAGCCGGCGGATTATCCGCGCATCCGCGAGATCTGCGACCGGCACGGGCTCAAGCTCATCGCCGACACGGCCCAGGGCTTCGGCTGCACGCTCAACGGCAAGCACCCGGTCGAATGGGCCGACATCGCCACCACCAGCTTCTTCCCGGCCAAGCCGCTGGGCTGCTACGGCGACGGCGGCGCGGTGCTGACCAACGATTCCGACCTGGCCGAGCTGGTCGATTCCATCCGCGTCCACGGAAAGGCCGTCGCCCGCGACCTCAAGGACCGGACCTTCGAGCACGATCCCAAGTACCTGAACATGCGGGTCGGCATGAACTCGCGGCTCGACACCATCCAGGCCGCCGTCCTCATCGAAAAGCTCAAGGTCTTCGCCGAGGAGATCGAGGCCCGCGGCCGCATCGCCGCCCGCTACAACGAACAGCTCAAGGATCACGTCACGGCTGTCCCCGCCGTCATCGAGGGCGGCGTCTCGGTCTGGGCCCAGTACACCATCGAGCATCCCGATCGGGACCGGTTGGCCGTCCATCTGAGGGAGCAGGGCGTGCCGACCGCCGTCTACTACCCGATCCCGCTCCACCAGCAGCCCGCCTACGCCGGCCACTCCACGGGCCCGCAGGGGCTGCGGGTCACCGAGGACAAGTCCAAGGTGGTCATCAGCCTGCCGATGCACGCCGACCTGGACGAGGCCACGCAGGACCAGATCATCGCCGCCGTGAGGAGCTTCTCGTGAGCGAACAGGAACGTCCGCTGAAGGTCGGCGTCGCCGGCCTGGGGGTCATGGGCCGCAACCACGCGCGGGTCCTGTCCGAACTGCGCGAGGCCGATCTCGTCTGCGGCTTCGACCCGGACGCGCCCACGGCCGAGGCCGCCCGCGCCTACGGCGCCGAGCCCATGACCGACGTCCAGGCCTTCCTCGACGCCGGGCTGGACGCCGCGGTCGTGGCCACGCCGAACCGCCACCACGCCGAGTTGGGGTGCGCCCTGCTTGAGCGCGGGATCTCAGTCCTGGTCGAAAAACCCATCGCCGCCGACCTCGAGGGCGCCCGCGCCCTGATCGCGGCGGCGAAGGAGTCCGGCGCCACCCTGATGGTCGGCCACGTCGAGCGCTTCAATCCGGCGGTCGAGGCGGTCAAGCGCGCCATCGCCCAGGACGACATCATCTCCATCCAGGTGACCCGCGTCGGCCCCTTCCCGCCGCGCATGGGCGAGGTCGGCGTGGTCATCGACCTGGCCGTCCACGACATCGACATCATCCGCCATCTCACCGGCTCGGAGATCGTCGAGGTCCAGCCGCAGCTGGCCCGCACCCACGCCGACCGCGAGGACACGGCCCTGCTCCAGTTCCGCACCGACCGCGGGGTGATCGCCCAGATCAACACCAACTGGGTCACGCCCTACAAGGCGCGCATCCTGCAGGTCGCCACCCGCCAGAAGTTCGTCGTCGCCGACCTCATGACTCGCCAGGTGTCGGAGTATTTCGATTACGCGCCCGACGGCTCCTATTCGACGCGCATGCTGCACACCTGGCCGTCCGAGCCGCTGAAGGCCGAGCTGTCGGCCTTCCTGGCCAGCGTCCGCAACAAGACCCCGCCGCCGGTCACCGGCGAGGACGGCCTGGCCAATCTCGAGGTGGCGCTGCGCTGCCTCGAAGCCGCTTGAGCGCCCCCGTCTCGGGACCGGCTTCCGGCCTGCCCGCCCGCATCGCGGCCATGGGCCTGATCGACGCCGCCATGGCGCGGCGCGGCGGCCTCGACGTGGCCATGAACGAGCCGGCTGTACGCGGCCTGTCGCCCGAGGACCGCGGCTTCGCCCGCGCGCTCGCCATGGCCGTGCTGCGCCGGCTCGGCTCGATCGACCGCATCCTCGACAGTCGGCTCCAGCGTCCGCCGCCCGAACCGGTCCGCGCCCTGCTGCGTATCGGCCTGGCCCAGATGCTCTATCTGGACGTGCCCGATTTCGCCGCCGTCTCCACGACGGTGAAGCTGGCCGAGCGCGACATCAAGACCCGGTCCTTCAAGGGGCTGATCAACGGCGTGCTGCGGGGCCTGGGCCGCGAAGCGCCCGCCGAGCCCGCACCCGATGCCGACATCCCGCCCTGGCTCTTCGCGCGCTGGAGCGCCCAGTTCGGCGTCGATCAGGCCCAGGCCATCGCGCTCAACGCCCGCGTCGAGCCGCCCGCCGACCTCAACCTAAAGCCCTCCGCTGACGCGGCCGTCCTGGCCGAGGCCCTGCCCGGCGAGATCCTGCCCGGCGGCACGGTCCGCACCCGGCGCGGCGGCGTCCTGGACCCACCAGTCGCCGCTCTCGAAGCCGGGCCAGCCGGCCACGTCGCCGCCGCGCCCGGGGGCAAGACCCTGCAGCTTGCCGCCTCCGGCGCCACGGTGACC